>CASECL010000043.1 GCA_949286445.1 uncultured bacterium
CCAGCACCATCAGCAACCCGTAGCCGACATCCCCGATAATCATGGCACTGAATATGGCAAAAAACACCAGCACTGCCGCGCTGACATCAATTTCATCGTATCCCGGAGAAATGCCGAGGAAAGTAAAAAGCGGCTGTACCACTCTTGCCCAGCGCGGGATTTTCACCAAAGTAGGCACCTGATCCCCATCTTCAGGGTCGCTGATCATAACGCCCCAGCCATTTTTCTCTGCCGCATCCCGGAGCATCTTCTCGTCATCGGCGGGAATAAATCCTCCCAGTGCCAGGATCTGACCATATTCCGCCATGCGGTCGGCCGCGGCGGCAAAGTCGATCTTCTCCTCCAGCACATGAGAATATTCCACCAGTGCCGGCCGGCATGCGGCCAGCTGATCCAGACGTCCGGATATTTTCTCCAGTTCGTCACGTACGGTATTGTATTGGCTCCGTATTTTCACCGGGGAAATGTCCACGCCGGGAACCTGAGCCAGCGGCAGAGTTTTTTTGTCAATATCCGCCAGAGACACTACTGCAAAACGGCATATTCCCCCTTCGCTGGAAAGCAGTTCCACCGCCGCGTCGGGATATTTTTCCTTAACCTCTTCCATCTGCTTGCGCTTGGATGAACAAAGGTAAATATGAATACCCTTTTCCTTGCGCAATTTTTTTATCATATCGCCGTCAAAATCGCCCCAGACATCCAGCAGGTTCAGGTTTTTTGCCAGTTTGGCAGACTGTTTCTGGAGTTCATCCTGCCGCAGGGAAAGTTCGCCGAGCTCATGGCAAACTGCCTCCGCGTCAATCCGGACATCATTATTTTCCGGCATATTTCTTTCATCCAGCGCGTTGATATACTTAAGCAATTCAACGTGGTTTCTTTTCAAGTCAGCATAACTGCCGGAAGGAGCGGCAACCCGCCCGGAAAGATGCATCACCCCCAGCTGCTGCAGCTGGGTCAACGCTTTTTCCCGGTCTGACGCCAGAACCAGCAGAGTCACTTTCTTCATCGGTACAATCATAATAAAACTCTCCGTCGGCTTTGCCCGTTTGATAAAATTACACCCGTTATAACTTACCTCCGCAACGCCGATTTGTCAAATCTCCCCCTGATATTTTCTGCAAAAAAAGAAAAATTCAATTGAAAAAAACATGTTTCAGGTGTAAATTATGACGGTATATAGCAACAGTTAAATTAAACGATTTTTTGGAGAACATGCAAATGGAAAGATTTATCGACCGATTTATGAAAGCTTTTCCGTTTGAAGGTATCACCTTCGACGACATTTCACTGGTCACCCGCTACGCTGACTTTCTGCCCCATGACGCAAATTTAAGCAGTTATTTTTCACGCAACGTCAAGTTGAACATCCCCTTTGCCAGTGCGGCAATGGATACTGTAACCGAAAGCAAAATGGCCATCGCCATGGCGCGCATGGGCGGTATCGGCATCATCCATAAAAATCTTTCCATCGAACGCCAGGTGGAAGAAGTCCGCAAAGTGAAATACTATCTGAACGGAATCATTAAAAACCCGATCGTATTTCATGCCGATCAGACGGTGGCGGAAATGCTGCGGATAAAGAAAAACAACAATTACTCATTTTCCGGATTTCCCATTGTTGATTCGGAAGGCCGGCCGGTGGGAATAATTTCAGCCCGTGATATTAAGTTTCTTTCTGATTACAGTGTAAAAATCGGTGATGTGATGACCGCCAATCCAGTGGTGGCCTCTGACTCCATTCCCATGCACGAGGCCTATCGCATCATGTGTGAAAAGAAAGTCGGCAAACTTCCGATCGTGGATAAATCCGGCCGGCTTACCGGTCTTTACAGCTTTCTGGATGTGAAAACCCTGATGGCCAATGAAGAACCGGATTACAACCGTGATTCTCATCACCGTCTCCGGGTGGGTGCCGCAGTCGGCACCTATGACGAGGAACGTATCTGCGCCCTGGTGGATGCCGGAGTGGACGTTCTGGTAGTGGACACCGCCCACGGTCACAGCAAAGGCGTGATTGAAACCGTAGCCTGGATAAAGAAAAATCTGGGTTCAAGAGTGGACGTGGTCGGCGGCAATATCGCAACTTCAGAAGCGGCAAAAGCTCTGGCCGATGCCGGAGCTGACGGTATCAAAGTGGGTATCGGACCCGGATCAATATGCACCACCCGGGTGGTCGCCGGTGTGGGAGTACCGCAGGTAACTGCCATTTACAACGTTGTTTCCGCAGTGCCGCGTGATCTTCCGGTTATCGCAGATGGCGGTATAAAGTATTCCGGTGATGTAGCCAAAGCTATTGCGGTGGGTGCTGCGTCTGTAATGATGGGTTCAGCCCTGGCCGGAACGCTGGAAAGCCCGGGAGAAACCATTTTGCACAATGGCCGCAGTTATGTGGCTTACCGCGGCATGGGCAGTCTTGAAGCGATGAAAACCGGCAAAGGCAGCCGGGAACGTTACGGTCAGGATGATGTTGATGACGATAGAAAGCTGGTGCCGCAGGGTATTGAAGGCATGGTACCGTTCCGGGGTTCGGTGGAAAATGTGGTGTTTCAGTTTGCCGGCGGCCTGCGTTATGCATTCGGCTACTGCGGCGGAAAAACTGTACGGGAATTTCAGGACAATGCCCAGTTTGTCCGGGTATCTCTGGCCGGTCTGAAAGAAGCTCATCCCCACGATGTCACGCTGCTCAAAGACGCGCCGAATTATTCCGGAAACAATTGACCGTTTAGTCAGGTGAGGTAAATCACCATGGATCTGCGGGGAAAATTCTTTGCCTTGGCTGATTCATTTCTGGACGGCAGAGAGGAAAACGACTGCAATATCAAGCTGAAAAAACAGCACACTTTGCGGGTAGCTGCCGCGGCGGAAAAGATCGCCACGGCAGAAAAATTGACGGAAGAAGAACATATTTGTTCACTCTATTCTGCCTGGCTGCACGATGTTTCCCGGTTTGAACAGTTCAGACGTTTCGGCACATTCAATGACGGAGCCAGTTTCGACCATGGTGAACGTTCAGCAGAGCTGGTGGAAGAACGGGGTTTTATCCGGAATTTACCCCAGGAACAACAGCAGGCTGTCATCTTTGCTGTAAAAAGTCACAACAAACGTGAACTGCCCCCTCCCCCGTCCGGGCTGGCAGAAACGGCGGCAAAAATTGTCCGTGATGCGGATAAACTGGATATTTTCCGGGTGTTGCTGGATTATCTGGACAAACCGGATAATCCGGCGGTGATCTGGGGATTGCCGGAAAGCAGCGAGGTTACTCCGGAGGTAGCGGCGGCTCTTTTGCAGGGCAGGTGTCCGGATAACCGGTATTTTGCCAGCCGGCTGGATTTTCTCATTTCCAAGGCCGGATGGGTATTTGACCTCAACACCAGATGTGCCAAAGATATTTTCCGGCAGAAGGAGTTTTTGCAGAAACTGGAGAAACAACTTCCGGAGACACCATTAACTGAGAAAATATTTCTCAAGGCAAATGAAGATTTGAAGCGGTGAAATAATGAATTGGAATTTTTTCAAGTCCAAATGGAGCGGATTTTCCGGCGGTATTGTGCTGGCATTGGTTTTCATGCTGGCACTTTTTCTCTTTGGTGAAATGCCGGGACTTGGAGACGGCATGAAAATACTCTCCCGTTACTGCAAAGATGCGGTGGATTACGGTGAACTTGACCGGTTGCCTCCGCTGGACTGGGAGGTAGGACTGATTATCGGACTTTTCATCGGCGGATTGGCAGGAACACTGGCTTCAGGCGAATTCAAGTTCATGTTCTTCAATGAAGACGGCGGACCTTTTTCCGGAGCGGTAACGAAAACCGTGCTGGTTGGAATACTGGGCGGGGCTTTGATGACGGTAGCGGTTCAATTGGCGGGAAACAGTGTTTTCGGCTTTATTGCTGAAGCATGCGAATCCAGCTCCGGAGCGTGGCTGTTTATTCTGGTTATGACGGTCAGCGCATCGGCTTTTACGCTGGTTTTCGGCGGAGGTTCAGGCAGCGGCGGCGGAAGTTCCACCGGAAGCGATACAGCCGGGAAATCAGCTAAAACGGCTAAAGCAAGTGCATCACGCGGCGGCAGAAGAGGAAAAGGAGGCGAAAAATGACCGGTCCATTGGATATTCCCGGAAACTGGAAACTGCTTGTCGGGGTATTCTTCGGCATTATTTACGGTTTTGTGCTGGCCAAGAGCGGTATCTGCCAGCGCACGGCGGTAAAAGATTTTTTGGCTTTCCGTTCTTCGCTGGTATTGAAAACTGTATTCACTGCGCTGGCAGCGGGAATGATACTCTTTTTTTTCTTCCGTTACATGCGTCTGGTGGAACTGCGGATCGGAGAAAGTTATCTCTGGGGATCGCTGATTGGCGGGCTGTTTGCCGGGGGTGCGCTGGCTCTGACCGGCCTTACCCCGATGGGTGCTCTCATCTCAATTGCCGGCGGCAGGATTTACGCCGTCTGGTTCTTTGTCGGTATGCTCATAGCTACTCCAGTGGTCAAGGCGGTGGAAAGTTTCCTGGATAAATCGGTTTATCAATGGAGCGATGAAGAACTCGGAGCTTTTTATGAAGGATATTTCTTTGACTGGAGCAATCCGGTTATCTACATTGCCGGCGGATTATTGATTTTTGCTGTTGCCTCTCACTTCACAATGAAAGAATAGACTCTTTCCCGATACAGCATTCACATTGGAAATCTGCTGTCCGGCGGCTGTTTCAGAAAATGATATATCAAATAATCTGAAAATCAATCGGATTATAACTTGCATTTCTCTTCCGGTAAAGCTACATTAAGCAAAATTTTGTTATTTTAATGGCAAAAAGGACTATTAAAAATGCTTTATCCGGAACGCATTGATTCAGAAGAAAAACTTGACTCCATTCTTACCGAACCATCCACGAAGCTGGTGGAATTAATGAAAAATCTTGACGGCGATATCGCTATTCCCGGCGTGGCGGGGAAAATGGGAGTAAGTCTGGCAATTCAGGCAGTTAAGGCAATCAGGTTATCCGGAGTGAAGAAAAAAGTTTACGGTATTGCCAGATTTTCTTCTTCTGAAGCCAAGGAGATGCTGGAGCAGTCCGGGGTGACAACCATCGCCTGCGATCTTCTGAACCGCAAAGCGGTATCTGAACTGCCAAAAGTAAAAAATGTGATTTTCATGGCGGGGCGTAAATTCGGTACAGAAGGCAGTGAACCGGATACCTGGGCAATGAATACGCTTGCTCCGGCATTCTGTGCTGAACACTTTACCAATTCCAGAATGGTGGTGTTTTCCACCGGATGTGTATATCCGCTGCGCCGGGTAGCAGAGGGGGGATGCACCGAAGATGTCCCGCCGGAACCGATTGGGGAATATTCTCAATCCTGTCTCGGACGGGAGCGGATTTTCGAATATTACGCAAAAAAATCCGGCATAAAACTTTTGCTTTTCCGGCTGAATTACTCCATTGCGCTGCGTTACGGAGTTCTGTGTGACATCGGCAAACCGGTTCGGGAGGATCGGCCGGTGGATAGCAGCGTGGGATACTTCAACGCCATCTGGCAGGGAGATGCCACTGCGGCGGCACTGCTTTCGCTTCAACTGACCAACGATCCGCCGGAAATACTTAATGTTACCGGGCCGGAAACCGTGTCAGTGGAATATGCGGCAAGAAAAATGGCGGAAATCATGGGAAAAAAGGCTGTATTCAAAGGCGAACCGGGAGATTTAGGGTATCTCAGTAATGCATCAAAGATGGTAAAACTCTTCGGCCCGCCGCGGATGACAATTGATGAACTTATACAGCATCAGGCGGAATGGCTGTCATGCGGCGGCAAAGTAATCAATAAACCGACTCATTTTGAAGTCAATAACGGAAAGTTCTGAGCTGATATGAAAAAAATCTCTGATCTTGATCAAAATCTGGTTTCCCTTTTCCGCCGCGGAACGGTAATCCCCGCCATGCCGCTGGCTTTGGATGAAAAACGCTGTTTTGCCCCGGTGTATCAGCGGGCGCTTTGCCGTTACTATATGGAAGCCGGAGTTGGCGGTATTGCGGTAGGAGTCCACTCCACCCAGTTTGCTATCCGCAATCCGGAGATCGGACTCTTTGAGCCGGTAATGCGGGAAACATCGCGCTTTATTGATCAGTGGAGCGGAAAAACCGGGAAAAAAATTCTGAAAATCGGCGGTGTGTGCGGTAAAACAGTTCAAGCGGCGGCTGAGGCGGAATTTGAAGTTGCCAATGGATATGATGCCGCCTTGCTGAGTCTGGGCGCATTCAAAGACGCATCTCCGGCAGAAATGCTTGAACACTGCAAAACTATCGCCGGGATAATGCCGATTATCGGTTTTTATCTCCAGCCGTCAGTGGGAGGACGGATCCTGCCATTTGAGTTCTGGCGCGAATTTATGAAAATTGAAAACGTGCTGGGAGTGAAAATTGCTCCATTCAACCGGTATTGTACGCTGGATGTGGTCCGGGCGGCGACGGAGTCAGGAAGAGATGACATAACGCTTTACACCGGAAATGATGACAATATTTTAATTGATCTGCTTACCGGATTTGATTTCGGCGGCAATCAGAAACGCCGCATCCGGGGGGGATTGCTGGGGCATTGGTGCTGCTGGACCAAAAAGGCAGTGGAAGTTCTGGACAAAGTCCACAATATTGTCGAAAACAATCTGCCGGTAACACCGGAAATTTTAACTCTGGCGGCACAAATTACTGACTGCAATGCGGCATTCTTCGACCCGCAGCACAACTTTGCCGGATGTATTCCTGGAATACATGAAGTACTTCACCGGCAGGGACTTCTGCCCGGCATTCTCTGTCTTGATCCGGAGGAAACCCTTTCGCCGGGGCAAAGTGAAGAAATTACCCGGGTGCATGATGCTTATCCCCATTTGCATGATGACGGATTTGTCTCGGCAAATCTGAAGTGCTTTATGGAGGATTAAAAAACAAAACCGGAGTGCCGGAGAAGCTGTAATTCAACTTTCCGGCATCTTTTTTTTCATATTGTACAGCGGGAAATTTCAACTCCACGCCGTTATTTTCTGCGCAGGGCTCCGGCAATATCGGAAATGAGCTTCACCGCCGCATCTGCGCCAGTATTCATCAGCGTATTCATTACCGCACTGCCGATAATTATGCCATGGGAATGTGCTGCCACGGTTTCAGCCATCTCCGGGGAGGAAATCCCGAATCCGGCAGCCACCGGAAGATGGCAGACCTTTTTCAATGCCTCAATACCATCCGCCAAATCCGGCGGTAAACTGTTCCGCATACCGGTAACGCCGCGGACGGTAATATAGTAAACAAATCCGGATGCATTGGCGGTAATTTCCGCCGCCCGTTCCTGCGATGTGGCGGGGGAAATCAAGGGTATGAGATCAAGATGGTATTTTTCACACATGGGCAGAATTTCATGGCGTTCCTCAAAAGGTAAATCCACCGCCAGCAATCCGTCAATACCGGCTTTCTGCATTGCTTCTCCCAGCCGGTCATAGCCGTAATTGAAAAGGACATTGCAGTAAGAAAAAAGTATTAAAGGCGTATCCGGATATTCTGCTCTTATCCGGGAGGCAATCCCCAGAACTTTATCCAGAGTTATTCCGGCTTTCAATGCCAACTGACCGGACTTCTGGATTACCGGACCGTCGGCCATGGGGTCGGAAAACGGTACGCCAAGCTCAATCATATCCGCTCCGGCTTCAATCAGGCGGGAGATCAGCTTTTCACTCTCCTCCGGTGAAGGACAGCCGACGGTAACATACGCAATCAATGCCTGACGGTTTTCCCGGCGGCAACGCTCAAAACAATCGTTTATCCGTTTTTTCATAATTATTTATCCATTCTGTTTTTCTTATATTGCGCCACATTTTCCATATCTTTATCCCCGCGTCCGGAAAGGCAGATGATTACCGGTTCACCCCGATGGTATTTCCCGGCACTTTTAATTGCCTGAGCCACCGCGTGGCTGGACTCCAAAGCTGGAATAATCCCCTCAACCCGGGCAAGAGTGTCAAATGCTTCCACTGCCTCATCATCATTGATTACCGTGTATTTCACCCGGCCGGAGTCCGACAGAAAACTGTGTTCCGGTCCGACTCCGGGGTAATCAAGCCCGGCGGAAACGGAATAGGCTTCCATTATCTGTCCATCCGGGGTTTGGAGCAGATAGGTTTTGCAGCCATGCAGAACGCCAGGCCGTCCGCCGTTGATGCTGGCGGCATGCTGATTGCCGGAAATCCCCCTGCCCCCGGCTTCAACTCCGGTTAACTTAACCTCTTTGTCATCAAGAAATCCGGAAAATATTCCCATGGCATTGCTTCCACCGCCGACGCAGGCGATAACTTCCGCCGGAAGACGCCCGGTTTTTTCCAATATCTGGCTCCGGCTTTCTTTGCCGATGACCGACTGGAAATAACGCACCATTGCCGGATAAGGATGCGGTCCGGCCACCGTGCCGATGACATAAAAG
>CASECL010000044.1 GCA_949286445.1 uncultured bacterium
CAGCTGATTCCGGAATATAAGCGAAGTCGTTCTCATGTGATCCAGCATCATTTCGTCATTGACCATACTGCCGAGATTGGCTTTCCGGCCCGGATCGACCGCCCAGCCGTCTTCTCCCACTGCTTTACCGCCATGGCACCAGGCAAACCACACTACACCGGACCAGTTGTGAAGCGATCCGTAAGCGGCCACTTCCAGCGGCAGCAAGGTGCGTTTTTTCTTCTGGCTTTCCATGCCGCTGCCGTATTCGCTGATGTTGAATTCTCCCAGAATGTAGGGTTTGCCGGCAATTTTGCTGGCGGCTTTTTCATAGACAAAATTTTTCAATTTGCCGATGCGGGGATCGACATAGGCGTGATCTTCCACGGACCCATTATTCTCCGCCGCCAGCAGAGAGGCCTTTTCCCCCCGCCACAAATTGGAGTAAAGAATTGCCCCCTTGTACCCAAGTGAACGCAATTTCGCCGTCATGCGGTCAATGAAACGCTTTTCCAGCATCCGGAGAAATTCCCCCCTGACCTGAATGGCTTTCGGGTCGCGCAATTCATAAATATTTCCCGGCTCCACACCGCGGGATGCGGCAAATTCGGCCCACGCTGCCAGGAAACGTTTTTCCTGATATTCCGGGAGTTTGTTTTTGCAAATTATAGCGTACTCCAGAGAAAACTCGTTAAGCAGCTCAACCGTAAGAACCTGCGGGTCATCAGCAAAACGCTTTTTGCTGTAAGGGTTGACCGTTCCCATCAGCCGGTCAACGTAGGTTTCATACAATCTTGCCGCCCGTTCATCCACCAGGGGCAGAAGTTTTTTTACATCATGGGATGCTTTCCAATGTCTTGAATTGAGTTCTTCTATGGATTTCTGCCACTGGGCATTGTCTTCTTCGCCTCCGTCAAGAATTTTCACATCTCCCGGCAGATACAGCCTGGAATCCCCCACGGACAGCAAAAGATAAATCCCCCGTTTTCTCAACTCATTGGTGTAATAGAAAAAACGGTCGTAAGCCTCGTCATCCGGAGTGGTGGAGTCATTTTCATACCGGAGCAATCCCCCGCCGACCATATCCGGATTCCAATCCGTGGAACGTCTCAGCATGTGATGCGGCCGCACACAGTTTATTCCCAGCCGGGCAAAATTTTCCGCCACTTTTTCTGCCTGCCGGTGATCGGGATAAAAAGATACCGAATTCACCCCCCAGAGCCGGTGTTCACGGCCGGATTCATCGACAAACTGATCCCCCTGCGCCTTCAACGGCACAATCGTATCCGCCGCCGCGGCCGCCAGAAACAACGGCATCGACAACGTTATGGACAACAATAACTTCTTCATTTTTCCTTCCTGAATTTCAAGTTAGAACAACCCTGCTGTCGGAGTTACGGCGACTTCCGGGCGTCCCCGGTACATGGCTGTCCACGACACAAACTTATCATTCACACTGAAACGCGGATGTGCATGACAGTGGTAATGACTCATGATCCAGTTTAATTTCGGCATTCTTGAAGCGATAAAGGTTTCCTTTCCCGTCTTCAGATCTGTCAAAATTACCTGTATGTAATCCCGTTCCGCCGGGCAGACGTCACTTACCAGATAACGGTCGTCCGCAGTGGAATAAGAGTGGGATACCGGATGGGAGGTGGGATAACTTTTTACCAGTTCATTTTTTTCCAGGTCAAACCGGAATACCCCCTGCCCGTAATGGACAAAATATATGGACTTGCCGTTTTTCCCCCACCATTCGTGTCCGTGCATCGGGGAATCAAAGTCCGGGAATACCGGATAGGGATCTCCGCCGCGGCGGATCAGCCACATTCTTTTCCGGGTATCGATCTGTTCGCCGGTCAGCACATCCCGGCAGCCGTCATTGGCAAAAAGTATTAAATCCGGATCCACCGGAGAAAATTGCGCATGATCAGTATAAAAATCAATTTTGCGCCAGATTTTCAAATCCCCCCCGTCCAGAGGAAGTTCACCGATGTAAAAATCCCGCCCGAATCCGGGATCAACGCAAATAGTATCCCCCCGGGGCGAAAAGGTTATATGAGTGGCACAGCGGATCGGAGGACGTCTTTTGCTGATTTCCTCCGGGATGCGGTTAATAAATTCAACCTCCGTGCCCTTCTCCGGATGGATCCGGTAAAGTTCCACTCCGCTGAAAAAATAGGCTTCCCCGGTAACCGGATCAACCGCCGGAGACGCATCCAGAAACTGAGTTTGCGGAAAATAAATAATTTCATCTTTCCGTACATCCAGCACCCCCAGAAACGCCCCGGTTGAGGGCGGGAAACGGCAGCTGAACCACAGATAATTCCCCTGCTCCGCACCGCCGCCGAAACTGTCATTAACAAAATATAAATTCTGGGTATAAGGGCAATCCGGAGTATTCAGCAGATAACTTGCCACTCCGCTTGCCGGGTCCTGATACCGGACAAAATGACGTGAATTCAGCACCAGATCTTCAATCATGATATTTTCTCCTCCACCGCTTTTCCGGCACATCCGGTGGAACGCCGGAATACCACATCACAGGGCAGAAACTTCTGCCGTATAGTACGCCCGCCCAGCGGGAAATTTTCAGACAGCATCTTCCACAACTCCACCCCCATGGCGAAAAAGTCCTGGTGTACACTGGTAAGCTGCATTATTTCAGCTATTTCACTATCGTCAAAGCCGCATACTGCGATATCTTCCGGGACATTGAACCCGGCATCACCCAGTTCTGAAATAACGTTGGCTGCGATAATGTCATGAGTACAGAACACCACATCCGGCAATTTAGCCGCCCCAATCATCCGGCGGATATTGCTTCTGCCCTGCAGACGGATCGGAACATCTTCAATCACCTGATGCAGCTCCTCTCTCACCTCCAGTCCGGAAGCTTTCAATTCATCCAGCAGACCGGTAACACGCTGCGCAGAACTTCCGGAAGCCTGGCAAACCCGGATACTGGCAAAGGTTTTTCTGCCGTCTGCAATCAGTTTACGGGCCATTTTTCTTACCGGATTATAGTTGTCGCTGCCGATGAAACTGCCCCGCAGCACTGTGCCGGAAAATATGGGACAGTCAACCGTGACAAAATTGGAATTATACTCTTCAAGTATATCCAGCAAACGGTGATTTATTTTATCCCTCCCGTCGCCAATGACCGGAATAACCCCTATTCCGGCGTAATTCGAAGATGCCACAGAACTTACAATTTCCTCTGCCTTCTCCGGATTATTGCAATGGTTAAAAAAGGTTATTTCGCAATTGGATTTGTAGGCCTGCTGTTCCAGCCCCTCAAGAATATGGGTGTAACTTGACTGCTGTCTCGCGCCCGGAGCGATGAAAGCAATGCGTTTTTTGGTCCGGTTTTCAAGTTCAGGATTTTCCTTTATGAAACAGCCGAAACCATGACGGCGTTCAATCATTCCACGTTCTATAAGCTCATCCAGCGCGGAATTGACCGTACCCCGGGAAACATCAAATTCCACCATAAGTTCAGCCAGTGTCGGAAGACGCTGACCGGGACGGAATATGCCTTCCATTATCTGATTATTGAGTGAATCAATTACTTTTTGCCTCGGCTTTGCCATGAAATATCCTCCATCCTCCTACTGAGGGTTACTTTCTTCTTTTATCCACATAATTCTGCCAGAAGGAATCTTGTATTGTTGCAGTGGATAACATTTTTCCGCTGTCCCAGGAATCTGTCGGCACATCGTTGAAATGGTAATTCTTTACCGCTCCATCCACAAAAAGCACATTCCAGTTGCGTTCGCCATGGGGCATAAGCTGATTGGCAAAACCGTACTGGGTTGGATAATTATAAATCAGTCCGGGATAATCCATTAAAATTGCCCGGTTTGGAGTTTTATCCGGATGAATATAGATAGAAGAACCGGGATTGATATTGTAATTGGTATTGGATATTCTGCTGTAATAGTCAGTTCCCACCTCGGATGGACTTTTTCCCGGTTCATCCAGATACTCCGGATAAACCATGCCGTCCTCTTTATGCAGCACCGGCACCATCACCCGGTCTGCCTGGCGGTTTTTGGTGGAGGATTTCCGTCCCACGCCGGGACAATGGAAAACCTTATTATTGGGCAGCAACTTATCACGTACCAGCAGCCCGAAGTGCATCCATCCGGGGGGGAAACAGCCGCCGTCATTGACTTTGCGGTAAATCAGATATCCGCTGCACTGAGCGTCAGAATAAAAGAGTTTGCCTGCATTATCATTAATGTAAACTCCGGTGGCGATACCGATCTGCCGCAGATTGGATATACAGCTGGCACGCTTGGACACTGCTCTGGCCTTGTTGAGCGAAGGAAGCAGAATTGAAGAAAGAATTCCAATAATAGCAATAACCACCAGTAACTCTATGAGAGTAAAAGTCTTTTTATTTTTTGTCGGCCCAACGCCGTAAAAGCACTCCAGCTGTCTCATTGCATCCACTGCTCCTGTTTATCACTTTGATTGTCCGGATTTGAAATATGGATCACTCCGGTTGGACTGTCTTTCTTATATTTTAACCATTATTTCACAAATTGCAAGTATATTTTCCAAAATTTACTGTTTTTTTCTCGTTTTTTTTCTAAAAAATCGCTTTTTTGTAAAATATTGTACAAAAAATAATTTGATTTTTTATTTTTATTGTCCTATATTAAAAAGGAACGGAAAAACAAGAATGGGGTGTATTAATTATGAGTATGACTTCGAGAGAACGTTTGCTGTGCGCGCTGAATAACGGCCGCCCGGACCGCCTGCCCTGCCAGGTGCATGGCTGGATGCCCTACTATCTGGAACACTTTCTTAATGGTTGCGACTGGTATGAAGCCAATGAAAAACTTGGTTTTGATCAGGCCATCTATGTAAGCCCGGAATACAGTTATTCCCAAAACGATATGGCAAACTGGCAGCTGAAAAAATCTGCCGTTACCACCGATGCTGACGGTATCCGCGGTTGGGAGGAAGAGGTCACCACCCCGGCGGGAAAACTTCACCGCAAATTATCACAGAATGACTTTACCACCTGGGATACTGAACCATGGCTGAAAACGGAAGCCGACTTTGAAATCTGGATAAAGTATTATCCGGTGCCGGTAAAAGCGGATTTCAGTGCCATACAGCAGGCCCGTGACCGGCTGGGCGACCGGGGCATTGTAAGATCGCATCCATTCTCACCCGGTCAGGGCAGTCCGTGGCAGAGTTTCTGCTGTCTTTTCGGCACTGAGCCGGCAATACTGCTGGGCATGGATGAACCGGAAAAACTCCATTACATGCTTGATGCCATATTGCAGAAGACTCTGCAAGCTACCAGATTATGGGAAAACACCCCGGCAGATATGGTTGAAGTTGGCGGAGGAGCCGGTTCAAATACTGTAATCAGTCCGGATTTTTACCGTGAGTTCGGCCTGCCCTACGATCAGAAACAGAATGAGTTATTTCACCAGATCGGCATAAAAGTGGTCAACCATTTCTGCGGCGGACTGATGAAAATGCTTGAACTGGTGGTGGAATCCGGAGCCGACGGGCTGGAAACCATGACACCTCCTGCCATGGGCGGCGACTGCGACCTGGCGGAAGCCTCCCGCCGGGTGGGAGACAAACTCTTTTTCATCGGCGGCTTTGACCAGAACTCCGGTTTTGAGAAAGGCAATCCGGCATTGGTAAGAAAGATGGTATTTGATTGTTTTGAAAAGACCCGTGATCATGCGGGATACATTATTGCCCCATCTGATCACTTCTTTTTCGGTGCGCCGGAGAATTTGAAAGCCTTTACCGATGCCTGCAAAGAGTGTGTTTACTGAATATATAAAAAAACTCATACCGTGAATTGCAAGGGAATAATTACCATGAAACAGACACCGAGAGAAGTCATGCTGCGGGCGATTTCCTTTGACCATCCTGAGCGCATACCTTTTGCCTGGGGACCGCTGCCCTGGGCGGAAGAGCACTACCCGGATGAAGTGAGCAGACTGCGGCGGCTTTATCCCAATGACGTTATCCATGCTCCGGCAGTATTTACCAATGGCCGCCGCCGCGGTGAAGAATACGGCAAAGGGAAATTCACTGATGAGTGGGGCTGTACTTTTGACAATCTTCTGCCTGGAATTATCGGCGAAGTAAAAGAGCCTCTGATTTCCGAACTTGCTGACTGGGAAAAACTTGCGCCCCCCTATGATACAATTCCCGCGGATGAAAAGGCGGCACTTGACCGGATTAATGCCTTCTGCCATTCGACTGATCTTGCGGTCAGGAGCAACTGCGCACCGAGGCCGTGGGAAAGATATCAGTTCATACGGGGAACAGAGAATGCCATGATTGATGCGGCGATGCAGGAACCGGAATTTTTCAAACTGCTGAACCGGATACACCAGTATTACCTTGCTGAATTTGAGTTCTGGGCAAAAAGTGATGTGGATATACTTACTTTTATGGATGACTGGGGGTCGCAGTCAAGTTTACTGATTTCTCCGGAGTCCTGGCGTAAAATCTTCAAACCGCTCTACGCCGACTACTGCCGGATTGCCCGTGAACACGGCAAACTTATCCAGATGCACTCGGACGGCAATATCACTGCAATTCTGCCGGATCTGGCGGAAATCGGAGTTAACGCACTAAACTCCCAGCTTTTCAGCATGGATTTTGCTGAAATCGCCCCGGCGGTAAAAGGTAAAATATGTTTATGGGGTGAAATTGACCGCCAGAATATTCTGACTTCCGCCAATCCGTCAGACGGCAGCGATGCGGTGGAGAAAATTTTCCGTTATTTCGGCGGAGAAAACGGCGGCATTATCGCCAATCTTGAATTCGGTCCCGGAGCTGATCCGGCTACAGTGGAAACGGCATTGGCGGCGTACCGCGCCGCAGGGAATAAAATAAACGGCCAAGGAGCATAAAATTATGAATAATATTGAATGGACAGCCAGACTGACCAGAGTACGGAAACTGCATGAAGATCTTGCAGGAGAGTATTTTGCCGACAGTCTGCCTTTAAAGGTTGAAGTATTTTCTGACGGCATGCGGGAAATTCCTCCGGAACAGTTTGAACACCTTGATTACCGGGAGATAAAGACCGGAGAAAACTGGGGCAAACTCTGGGAAAGCGGTTATTTCCGCATTTCCGGAGTAATTCCGGAAGAGTGGCGTGGCAAAAATGTTTCGCTGGAATTCAATGCCGGCGGCGAAGTTCTCTTTTTCGACCGGGATAAACACATTCTCTGCGGTCTTACCCATACCTGTGTCAATGCGGCGGATTACCGGAAAGAACTCTTTCATTTTCCGGACAAGGTCAAAGGCGGAGAAAGTTTCGTTTTTTACGCTGAGTGCGCCGCCAACGGCCTGCTGGGAGATGAAATAAATTTCGGCGGTCCGGGAATGCGCTGCCCGGTGGGAATACTGCATAAGGCCCGGTTCGGAATTTTCCGGCATGATGTGCTGGCATTGAAACTGGATCTGGAGGTTCTGCTGGCACTGTTTTCGGAAAATTCTGATGCCAACCGCTGGTATAAAGTCCGCTCCGCGTATCAGCTTAACGGACGGGGGCTGAAACTTATGCTCCGGATTATGGATGAAGCAGTAAGAGTATTTGACGCCAATCCGGAAAACGCCGCCGCCGCCAGAAAAGTTCTGGAAAAAGCCTTTGCCAAAAAAGCCCTGCCCTTTTCCTCGGCAGTGGCGGCAGTCGGCCATGCCCACATTGATACGGCGTGGCTCTGGCCGATGCGGGAAAGTGTGCGCAAATGCGCCCGGACGTTTGCCAATCAGCTGGATTTGCTGGATAGATATCCCTCCTATGTATTCGGTGCATCCCAGGCTCTTCACTATGCCTGGGTGAAAGAGCGTTATCCGGAACTTTTCGAGCGGGTGAAGCACTACGTTAAAGAGGGCCGCTGGGAACTCTCCGGAGCAATGTGGGTGGAATCAGACTGCAATCTGCCGTCCGGAGAAAGTTTGATAAGGCAGTTCTTTTACGGCAAGAGATTTTTTCTGGACGAATTCGGCATTGAGGTAAAAATTCTGTATCTGCCGGATGCTTTCGGCTACTCCGGGGCTTTGCCGCAAATCATAAAAAAATCCGGGTGTGAATATTTTGTCACCCAGAAACTCTCCTGGAATGACACGTCCAAATTTCCTTACAATGCCTTTATCTGGCGGGGTATTGACGGCAGCAGTGTGCTCAGCTGCTGCCCCCCGGAGGATAACTACAATGCCAAACTGATGCCGGATCAACTCAATTACGGTGAAGCAAACTTTTCCGCCAATGATATTTGTGACGAATTTCTCTCGCTTTTCGGCGTGGGAGACGGCGGCGGCGGTCCCTCTTCTGACTACGTTGAACGCGGTTTGCGCTGTGCTGATCTTGAGGGATGCCCCAAGGTTCATTTTGATACGGCGGAACATTTTTTTGAACGACTGGAAAAACACCGCGATGAACTTCCAGAATGGAAAAATGAACTTTATCTTCAATGTCACCGCGGCACATTCACTACCCAGAATGATGTTAAATCCGGAAACCGCCGCAATGAACAGAATTTAATTGCGCTGGAGGGTATTTACTCACTTGCCGATTCTGCTGCTGTGCCGCAAAAAGAGATTGACCGGCTCTGGAAAACCCTGCTGGCAAATCAGTTCCATGATGTTATTCCCGGTTCTTCCATCGGCGAAGTATATCAGGTTACAGCTCGGGAATACCGGGAAATGGAGCAGAAAATCAACCAGCTGCTGGAGAATTTTGCCGCAGATAAGCTTAATGCTGATAATGAAGCCTTAACCCTGGTAAACACACTTTCTTTTACCCGCAAGCGGAGAATAACTCTGCCGGAAAAATTTTCCGGATCCGACCTGGAGTGGAAACTCAACGGCAGGACAATCCCGCTTCAGCTGGATGCGGATACCGGAGCGGCATTCATCTATCTGGAACTTCCCCCCTGGTCGATTACTACGCTGCACCGGGAGAAAAAACCGGCGGTGGAGGCCGTTAAAGTTCCGGAACAGGCCGCGGCGGCAAAACAGCTGAAGCTGGAAAATGATTTCATGCTTTATGAGTTTTCCCCTGCCGGTACATTGACCCGGGCTTTTGACAAACGTTATCAGCGTGAAGTTCTGGGTAAATCCGGCGGCAACCGGCTGAAACTTTATACTGACAATCCCACCGATTCCGATGCCTGGGAAATAGATAAATTCTATCTGGAAAACCATTTTGAGGAACCGGAAGCATCCGGAGAAGTGCTTTTTGAAGCCGGAAGCATATATCAGGCGTTGACATTCCAGCTTAAAATCGGCAGCAGTCACATCAGACAGCGGGTCATTCTGGAAAACTTCTCAGCCC
>CASECL010000045.1 GCA_949286445.1 uncultured bacterium
CCCCTGCCATGGTGCCGTTGTGAAAGATCAGCCAGTTTGGATTTGCCGCGCGGAGAATATCAATCTGTTCCCGCTGGAAACGGGCTACCATGGCAGTAATAAATCTGCGGTAATCCAGCATAGCCCCCGGATTGTGATGCGTGGGTGCAAAAAATTTCGGCAGAACCACATCATCAAAATCATCCAGCGTCTGCGCCCAGAAAGCATTTCCCCAGGACTGATTTAAACGTTCTATTGTGCCATATTTCTGTTTGAGAAAGACTTTGAACCCTTTTTCGCACTCTTTGCAGTAACATCACTGGAAATGGCAATTAAGTTCATTGTCCGTCTGAAAACCGATCACATCGGGATTATCCGCATAATGTTCCGCCATGGCCTGAGTTATCCGCCGGGAAAAGGAACGGAACAATTCTCCGGTAGTGCAGGCATGCTGACGCGATCCATGCTGCATAACTTTGCCGTTATCATCAATACGCACAATTTGCGGATACTTTTTGCTCAGCCAGCGCGGCGGAGCTGCGGTGGGAGTACCGAGAAATGTTTTAATACCGTATTCCCCCAGCCGTGCAATTTGTTCATCCAGAAATGAAAAATCAAACACCCCTTCCTTTTTCTCCAGCATGTCCCAGGCAAATTCCGCCATACGGACAGTATTGAAATTGGCTTCTTTCATCCATTCCGGATCATTTTTCCGTTCTTCCGGAGACCAGTGTTCCGGGTAATACGGAGCGCCGTAAATAAAATACGGATACTCAAAAACGGTAAGACGATCTTTATTTTTCAACATAGTTTCTCCATATACGATAACTCTGCCGTATCAAGACAGAAAAAACACATTTTGTATATATTATTTACTCAATTATCACTTTCCCCGGATTGAGTATGTTTCCAGGATCAAAAACTTTTTTTATTTCCCGCTGCAAGCGCAAGTCAGCCGCTTCCAGTGCTTCCGCCAGGTAAGGCTTTTTCGCCATTCCGATACCATGCTCTCCGGAAACTTTTCCGCCCCTCCGGTCCGCTTCCGAATAAAGAGCATCAAAAACATCCTTTTTTAAATTTTTCCAATCTTCATCAGACCTGTTGTCCCGCAAAAGATAAATATGCAAATTACCATCGCCGGCGTGTCCGAAGCAGGGAATTCTGGCCGAATATTTCTTCTCCAATTCCCCCCTGAACTCCACCAGCGCGGCAACCTGATCCCGGGGCAGAACTACATCACACTCATCCATTTCATCCGTTGAAGCCTTGATAGCTTCAAGGAATGCTCCTCTGGCCGTCCATATTGCCTCATTGCGTTCCGCGCTTTTGGAAATAAACACATCCAGTGCGCCCAGACTTAATGCATTTTCACAGGTTTCATCGGCAATTTTATCCAGTTCACTTTCTGTCATAGAGTCCAGAGTGATCAGCAGATAGGCCGGAGCGGAACGGTCCGGAAACTTCCGTCCCAGAAACTCTTCTGCATATTTAATAACTTCACCGGTCATAAATTCAACCGCGGTCGGCAGCGCAGACGAATTGACTATTTCCGGCACCGCCGCCAATGCCGCAGTCAAACTGGAAAACGGGACCAGCAAACTCATTTTCGCCCGGGGCAGGGGAAGCAGACGAAGCGTCGCCCGGGTGATTACAGCCAAAGTACCCTCTGAACCGATTAATAAATCCTTCATACTGTATCCGGAGCTGTTTTTGGCTACTTTTCCGCCGAAATGGACGATTTCTCCGGACGGCAGCACTGCCTCCAGTTCGCGCACATAATCTCTCGTAACCCCGTATTTTACTGCCCGCATTCCTCCGGCATTGGTGCTGATATTGCCTCCGATGGTGGCGGTTTTCTCCCCCGGATCGGGCGGATAAAAGAGGTTTTGCGCTTCAACAAAAGCGGCAATTTCCATTAACAGCACCCCGGGTTCAACCGTCAGCAAAAGATTGTTGCGGTCAAGTTCAAGAATACGGTTCATTGCGCTTAAATCCAGCAGTATGCCGCCGAATTTCGCCACCGCTCCACCGACCAGTCCGGTTCCCTGTCCCCGCGGAGTTACCGGAATATTTCTGGCTCCGGCATAACTTAAAATCCGGGAAACTTCCTCTGCTGATTTTACTTTAAGCAGAACTTCCGGAGGACAGTTTTCTCCGGAAAGTTCATCATGATAATAATCTTCACCAATGTCAGCACCGTAGAAAAACCGCTTCTCACCGACAATGTCACGGAGAAACGCCAAATCCTCCCGGTAAATTTTATGATATTGAGTCATTTGCCTGCCTCTCCACGGATCTTTGCAATAAGTTCTGGAACAACTTTGTAAATATCACCGCATATTGCCACATGAGCCGCTTTGAATATAGGGGCTTCCGGATCTGAATTGATCGCGATAATTTTTTCCGCCCCGTTCATTCCGGCAACAAATTGTATCGCTCCGGATATCCCGCAGGCAATAAGCAGTTTCGGTTTTACCGTCCTGCCGGACAACCCGATCTGGCGGCGGGGATCCATCCAGGAACACTCCACCAACGGCCGGGAGGAGGCTAATGTACCTCCCAGTAAACCGGCCAATTCCTCCAGCATAGCCAGATCTTCTTTCTTTTTAATTCCACGTCCTGCGGCAACGATTATTTCCGCATCTTCAATGGAGTTTTCCCGTTTCTTCGGAAAAACACCGATTATTTCAGCGGCGGAAGCATACTTTTCCTCCGGCAGTGAACGATGAAAAACTTTTCCGGACGGATTTTTCACCTTTTCCGGAATGGGGAAAATTTTGTATCGTACCGTGGCGAATTGAGGCCGGGTGTATAATGTATTGATGTGTGCCATGATATTTCCGCCATACGCCGGTCTTATCTGCTCCAGATCGCCGTCTTCACTCACGTCCAGAAAAGTGCAGTCCGCTGTAAGCCCGGTACGAAATCTTGCCGCCAGACGCGGGGCCAGTGCCCGCCCGGCAGGAGTGCCGCCGACCAGAAAAACAGAAACATGATTTTCCCGGATGAAATCTTCCATTACTGCGGCAAAAGGTTCCGCCAGAAAGTATTCGAGTTTATCGTTTTCATATACAAAAACTGCGTCTGCACCATATTCAATCAGAGTATCGGCAAAGACTCCGGCATTTTTCCCCGGCAGCAGAACCAGCACTTTAGCATTGCTTTTCTGTGCCAGTTCCCTGGCTTTGCCCAGTAACTCCAGCGAAACCGGATGCAGCGATCCACCGTCAATCTCCGCCAACACCGCCACATCACGGTAAATATTGCGGTCCGGACGGGGGCGGCTCTTTTCTTCTCCGGCAAGTTCAAAAATACCGTTGCTTTTTTTGACACACAATTTGCACATCCGGCAGCCGGAATTGATGGAAAGCTGTCCGGCATCATTTATTTCAATGGCATTGAACGGGCAAAGTTTCACCAGTTTTGCCGCATCGCTGACCTTGTCATGGTTTATTTTTATAAAGGCCATATTTTCACCTCAAAAACTGGAGATACTTATTTTCTTTCAGCAAATTGAAAAAGTTACCCGCCGCATCAACATCTCCATCCTGCCAGAAAACATGTTCAGTATTATGTTCCGGGGGGAAAATCCTTTTCACCTGGGTGGGAGAACCATTCAGACCGTAATGCTCCGGATCTTTATCTTCAAGATCATCCAGAGTAAGCAGTTTTATTTTTCTTCCGGCAGTGAGTTTTTTTAATTTGTATGACGGCAGGCGCGGCTCAAAAATATTTTTTTCCACCGAAATAAGACACGGCAGTTTTATCTTGAGACGCAATTTTTCCAGCGGCTGTTCTGAAACCGCATACAGAAAACCATCTTCCGCCTTTTCCACCGCGCAGATATTATTCAAATGGGGTATCCCCAGAAACTCTGCCAGTTCCGCTCCCACCTGGGCCGTATCGCCATCAGTTGTCTGTTTACCGCAGATAATAAGGTCAAACTTTTCCCCGCAGCTCCGAAGTCCCTGCGCCAGCGTATAACTGGTGGCCAAAACATCCGCTCCGCCAAAACGGCGGTCCGACAACATGATACCATGGTCAACCCCCATCATAAAGGCTTCACGAATAACTGCTTCTGACTGAGGAGGCCCCATGGTTACTGCGGTAATATCTCCTCCGGTTTTCTCCTTGAGCCATAAAGCGCACTCAATGGCAGGCAGATCAAACGGATTTATTTTTGCTGCCACACCATCTCTTTTCAATACTCCGGTTTTTTCATCTATTTCCACCGAAGTACTGCCGGGAACCTGTTTGATGCACAGTGCTATTTTCATAATATCGACCCCATCCAGGATACATAGGCGGGAAACGCCTTTTCCGGCCCCGGAATATCACGCTGCCAGCGTTTTTCATATTCCAGAGTGAGAAATCCGTTATATCCTGAGCCATGGAGTTTTTTTACGATTTCCAGCATGGTTTCTTTGAAATCCCCGGTGCCGGGAACTACACTGATTACCTTTCCCGGTTCACTTCCCGGAATCGAATCCTTGATATGGACATTGAAGATCCGGCCGGCAAAAGCCTGGATAAAATCTTCCGCATTTCCGCCGCCGCAGACAATATAATTTTCAATATCCCACAGTACTCCAAGCTGTTCCTTTGAGAAGCCCTCCAGCAGCATATTCATGTGTTCAGGTTTCTGCCAGGCGTCGTGGGTTTCTATTGACCATCTGACCTTATCTGCATGGGGGAGGGCAAATATCTTTTCCAAACATTTTCTTGCCAGTTCCGCGGCAGATTTTCTCGCCTCATCAGAGAGAGGTTCCGGACAGTAACCGTGTCCGAACAAGCGTATATGATCGGTATTGAGTTTTATTGCCAGATCAATAGTGCGCTCTGCTTCAGCAATATTGTCTTCAAACTGTGCCGGCTGGCACAGATTGATGCCGCTGGAAATTCCGCTGACGGCAATTCCGGCATTTGCCAGTTCAGCCTTGGTCTGATCCAGATTGGCAGTGAAAAGATCAGATACGGTAATATCAAGGTCATCTTTCACCCCCCGGAAATCGACATATTTTATTCCATACCGTGGCAGATTTTCCACAATTTCCCCGAACGACCACTCCGGACACCCCAGGGTGCTCACAGAAAGCAGCATAACTCTCTCTCCTTATGTTATGTCTTCTTGATTATTATTTTATTCTGTCAATTGGCCACGATATTTACCAGCCGCTTCGGCACACAGATAACCTTTCTTACTGTTTTACCGGCAATGGCAGATTTGATTTTTTCATCTGCAAGGGCTATTTTTTCCATTTCTTCCGGCGTGGCATCCGCTTTCATCATCATACGGAGCTTGGGCTTGCCGCAGATCTGAACCAGAATTTCACACTCATTTTCAGCGAGATATTTTTCCTCGTATTCCGGCCACGGTTCATAAGCGAGGGTATCTTTGTGTCCCAGATGTTCCCAGAGTTCTTCTCCCAGGTGCGGAGCAAATACGGACAACATGAGGACAAATTTTTCCGCCGCTTCCCGGGGCAGTTCGTCCGACTTGGAAAACTCATTGACAAACACCATCAATGCGCTTATTGCCGTATTGAAATTGAATGCATCCAAGTCATTGGTGACTTTTTTGATCGTACCATGCAGAGTTTTCAACTCTTCCGCATTGAGCGGACGGTCAACAATACGGCTTTCGCTTACCAGACGGCAGGAACGCTTGAGGAAGCGGAATACTCCTTCCACGCCTTTGGTGTTCCACGGTTTAGTGGATTCCAGCGGTCCCATGAACATCTCGTACATACGCATTGCATCAGCACCGTATTCTCTGACTACATCATCAGGATTGACCACATTGCGCAGTGATTTTGACATCTTGGCCGGGAATTCGGTGAGAATTTCTCCGGTAAGCTTATTTTTCGGCCCGGCAGGAGTAATTTCAACCTGGTCTATCGGAATAAGCACACCCCGGGAATCTTTGTATGACAAACCTAAAATCATCCCCTGATTTACCAGTTTCTGGAAAGGTTCACTGGTGGAAACAAATCCCAGGTCAAACAATACTTTGTGCCAGAACCGGGCATACAGCAGATGCAGTACGGCGTGTTCCGCACCGCCGACATAAAGATCTACCGGCATCCAGTAGCGTTCTTTAGCCGGATCCCAGGCCTTTTCATCGTTTTGTGGATCAATGTAACGCAGATAATACCAGCATGATCCCGCCCATTGCGGCATGGTATTGGTTTCCCGTCTGCCTTTTCTGCCATCTACCGGATTAACATAATTTACCCAGTCTCTGGCTTTGGCCAGCGGCGGCTCACCGGTTCCGGAGGGTTTGAAATCATCCATTTCCGGAGGCGTCAGCGGCAGATCTTTTTCGTCCAGAAGTTCAATACTGCCATCCTCATAGTGAACGATCGGAAATGGTTCCCCCCAGTAACGCTGACGGCTGAAAAGCCAGTCACGGAGTTTATATTTCACCGCTTCACGTCCTTTGCCGATCTTTTCCAGGTAACGGGTAGCCGCCGCTTTGGAGGCGGATACGTCCATGCCGTTCAAGTCAAGTTCAGCATTGGCAGAATTTATAAGTTTGCCATCACCAGTCCAGCATTCTTCACCCCGTTCAACCCGGGCGAAAACTTCGTCATCTTCCGGACGGATGACGCACTTGATCGGCAGGCCAAACTTCTTTGCAAAGGCAAAGTCCCGGTCATCATGAGCAGGAACCGCCATGATTGCCCCGGTACCGTAACTGACCAGAACATAATCCGCCATCCAGATGGGAATTTTTTCTCCATTCAAAGGATTTACAGCATAGGCTCCGGTAAAGCATCCGGTTTTATTATTTCCTTCGGTGCGGTCAAGATCACTTTTGCCGGAAATCTCTTTGCGATATGCGGCAACCGCTTCACGGCGGTCCGGAACAGTTATTTCATCTGCCATTGGGTGTTCCGGAGCAATTACCATATAGGTCGCACCGAACAGGGTATCCGGACGAGTGGTGTAAACGGTTAATTTTTTGCCGTTTTCCAATTCAAAATCAACTTCGGCACCGGTGGATTTACCAATCCAGTTGCGCTGCATTTCCTTGACGCCTTCCGGCCAGTCAAGGGTATCAAGATCCGCCAGGAGGCGTTCGGCATACTCTGTTATTTTCAGCATCCACTGCTTCATCGGGCGGCGTTCCACCGGATGATTGCCGCGTTCGCTGCGGCCGTCGATGACTTCCTCATTGGCCAGCACCGTGCCCAGGGCAGGGCACCAGTTCACCGGGACGGTGTCAAGATAGGCGAGGCCTTTTTTATACAGCTGCATAAAAATCCACTGTGTCCACTTGAAATATTTGGGATCCGTAGTATCAATTTCCCGGCTCCAATCGTAGCTGAACCCCAGTGATTTAATCTGTTTTTTGAAGTTGGCAATATTCTTCTGGGTAGTAATTGAGGGGTGTGTGCCGGTATCAATGGCATACTGTTCCGCCGGCAGACCGAACGCATCCCAACCCATGGGGTGGAGCACGTTAAATCCCTTCATGCGCTTGTAACGGCAGATAATATCAGTAGCGGTGTACCCCTCGGGGTGGCCGACATGCAATCCGGTGCCGGAAGGGTAGGGGAACATATCCAGACAGTAAAATTTCTTTTTTTCCGGATCTTCAACAGCTTTGAAAGTCTGGTGTTCGTCCCAGTATTTCTGCCATTTTTTCTCAAAGGCGGTAAAGTCGTAGTCCATAAAAATATCCGCACCTTTCCTCTGTTATTTTTTTATTATATTCCAATAATTTAATTTCATTTTTATCGGCGGCCATGGCCGTACGGAACATAACTTAACATATTTTAAGGAAAAATCAAGGATGATTTCGCCTGAAACAACAATAATAATGCAATAGTGTGTGTTATTGCAATTCAAGTGTACTTTTGAGGTCAGGTTTATAACAGGGCAGGGGAACAGACTTTTCACATTGACTACTGCCATTTTTTTATACAGCTGTTACTGCCTGATCAATCTGACTTACGGTTGATTTTTATAATAATAATAAGTTTTAAGACTCTAATAATAAATAATATACAATAAATTATCTTATTTATTTTCAATAACATATAATATAAATAGCCCGGGATCTTTCATCAGCTAATCAAAACAGCAGTGCAGGGGGTGGCGTACATTATTTTGAGGTGAATTTTGAGTTTTTTTGCCATTTTTCAGGTATCCTTTCAGTCTATATGTAAATCAAGGAGAACAGCAAAGGCAATAAAGTCTGTCTTCCGGTGCGCAGTTTTTAAGCAGTATTACCATCATCATAATGTTTTCTTAAAACAGCACTCCTGCCCTGAAATTTTCATCCCGATATCTGTTTTGTTTTTTTCGCGATCCGGCTGATTTTAACAAGCTGTGGTTTACAAAAAGTCCATAAATAGAAAAACGGAGACTTTGATTATGATTTTTCATTCAGCAGTGCAGAAGATATCAACAAAGATATTGTCAAGTTATTAACAATGTATCGACATTACGATATAACATATTTATTATAAAGGTATTGCAGATTTCAATCCGGCAACATGCCAACACTATCAATTTAACATAACAAATATTATGCGACATTATATATCTTGAAAAATCCCCCCCTGTTTGGGCCGGTTTATGGCTGTTGAATGATTGTCGCACTGAATGATTGGTTATCTTATTCCGTTAATATCATATTTACAGAAAAACAATCCATCTTTATTTTTCCGTTTTCAAACCCTATTATGGGTTCAGGTATAAAATATCTTTTATCCGGCATTTCTGTTTTCTCCTGGTTATTCTGCTGACGACTTTTTATCGATGACTGCAATATACTGGAAAAGTCAACCGGAAATGACCTCCAATCGGGCAGGAGGCCGTATTTAACGTACAAACGACATCGACGATAATTTTGACTTATTAATATATTGTCAGGGTGGAAATAATATCTTACATCTGATATGCCCGGTGGTATAGAAAATTCAGTCTCAAAACTATCAAGAAATCATATTCATATTGACTTTATTTGACACCAGAAGCAGAGGAAATATTCTTCAACTGTATTTTATCCGGCAAAAATAGCTGCAATCAATAAACGTTTCGAGCAAAACCAAATCCGGGCGGTAGAAGATCGATCATTTTATTGCTGTTTTCATTATTGTCATATAATTTTACGGAGAAAAAAATGATGATCCGGGGGAAAACTATTTTTCAACCGGCAGTCAGTATTCTTGATGGAGCAGGGAATAACAGGCTTTATTGGGCATCTGCTGCCGCCCGGTAATACCCCTGCCCCTGTGTAAAACACAAATACGATTTATTCTATTTATTTGCAGTAACTTAAATCATTTTTCAGGAGAATAATTTTAATCGCTCAAATTCCCCCCTGCCCTGCATTTTAATTAGATACAATGATTGCTTTGGGATAAAAAAAGAGAGCAATGCTTTAAAAAAAGTCCTTAATGCATTGCTCATCTTTCTTCTGCATCCGGTTTTACTCAAACCTGAAACCGGACATTACATTACACTTCAAATCTCTGGTAAATAATGTATTATAGCAGTTGGATTTTCAGCGATATGTAGAAAATTTCTTCTCCATTTCACCGGCATAAACTTCCAGAATTGCTCCGGATTTGCGGCATGATTCGTCTGCTGCGGAATACTCCTGTTTCAGCTTCTGCATGTCTTCACTCAATACCTTATCCAGCGGCATGTCACTGATTTTCCGGGCAATTGAGTCAGCCTGGGCGAGCTTGGCATCCAAATGTTTACGCCAGAGTTCATACTGCTTTTGCAATTTATCGCTGTCCAGTTTTTGAGCTTCCGCACGCACTTCATCCAGCGGCCGGTTTTCATCCAGTTTTTCCCCGCATCCGGCAAAGCAGATACAGGCGGCCAATAACACAAAAAAACTGACTGATTTAATACGGTTTTTTTTCATTTGTAACACCTCCCCGGTACGGTTTAATTTGATACTTTCAATATATA
>CASECL010000046.1 GCA_949286445.1 uncultured bacterium
ATCATAGTTTTTGGCATTGTCAAGCCGGAAAACAGGAAAAATACCAATTTTTTACACTTTTTTTGCCATTTTTCCCGGAAAATGACATTTTTTAACTCAAAATCAGAGTATCTTACTCTCCCAAAAATAAACATTTTAACATAAAAATTATCAATCAAATTCCGGAAAAACGCCGGTAGAAATGGTGTTTTTTTATCTTCTTTTCTCCGCGGATCAATGATACTTATGACACAAAATTCACTCTATCCATTATGAGCATATCCCTGCTTCCTGCTGCAGTCTTGTTTTCTTGCTCACCCATTTTACCAGGCCTGAAGCAGCAGCTTTCCGTTTTAATATCCAACTTTTATGAACACCTTTGTAGTACTGGATCAACAAAGTGTAACATATTAAAAAAATCAACTATTTTCAGAAAAAAACTGGATTTTTCTTTTGATATAATGTATTTTAGGGTAAAAAGGACAATTCAGATTATGCCAAAAATTGATGATAAAATTTTTGAAGCCTTGAAACAAGCCATTAATAGTTGTGGATCTCAAAATGCGTTGGCCAAAGCCTCTGGGGTTCGGAGGCAGGATATTTCGCGGTTCTTAGATGGGACATTAAAGTCAATTTCAATCTCCAGCTGGAATAAGCTTATCCCTTTTCTATCCGTCTATCTTCCAGAGTACTATCGCTTCAATTTCACTCCAATGCCGGAAGAGACGCTTGCTGAGCTGGAAAAGACAATTCCGGATATCCGGGAGGTAGAAAAAGAACGTTTGCTGACATTGAGCAAACTGGATCTTTCAGAAGAAAAGCGCAAAAACCCTAATTTTTTAATGTCAGATGAGCAAAGGAAAAATGCTGACTATATAATCGCCAATTTGAATACTCTGGACAGTTTCGGTCTTAATTTTTTTGCTTCTGCTTTGCGTCTTAAAGTTGACATCCGCACGCTGGTCAGCTTCAACGCGCTTGAAAAAGCCATCCGGAAATCAAATTCACTTTCTCCGGAAGAAAAAATTAAATTTCTGAATTTTTTAAACGATGAGTTTATTCAGGACAATATGCTTTAACGCGAACTAATCATCAGGAGGGAAAGATGTTTGTGGTCAAGTGCCGCCATTGCGGCGGAAGTTTTGAGGCGGATGACTCCGACCGTGGGAAAATGGCAGACTGCCCGGATTGCGGTATTGTGATACCGGTTATACCTGATACACTTGAATATTGCCCGGATTGCGGCAGTCTGATTTCCCGTCGTGCTGTCAGTTGCCCGCATTGCGGCTCTCCAGGAAGAGCCGCAGATGTCTTACCGCATAATGTTTCCACATCAAATGTTGTCCCGTCAAGACAGATAGCAAAGCTTTACACTCCCAAGCTGGCTGTTTATGCATCGGCCGGGTGTTTTATCGGGGCAATATTTGCCTGGGGCATTAATGATAAAGCTTCCGCATTTTTTAGCTGCTTCATGCTTTGTCTTTTTGGAATTATATTCTCCAGGCTTAAACGCTGCAAATGCAAGAACTGTAATTATGAAGGCAAACCTGAATTGAAAAGTGCTCCAAATGGCTGCGCCTTTATTCTATTGCTGTGTCTTGGAATATTGCCGGGGTTGATTTATCTATTTATCATTCCCACCCGTTACAGTTGCCCCAATTGCGGTGTTGATGCGCGGTAAAAACTGAAATAAGCAAAAAAACCAATCAGCACAATTATAACTTTATTTGCACTGACTGGTTTTTATATCCGGCAAACTACAGACAGAAAACTGTAATCTCACAGTTGCCGCATTACTAATATAATGTTATGTCGTATTATACTATAATTATATCATGTCATGACGTAACGGAAGTTTGGGCAAAACCTCCTTTTCCGGACTGCCGGGTGATGGAATTGCTTTCAAGCTGGAATAATCCGGCAGGGCGGCAGTTCCAAATTTGCCTTTCCGGATCCGGTAGCTGCCTTTGCCGCCGACAAAAAACAAAGTCTCATTATCTTTTTTTGCCTCGCCGTAAAAAAGCACCTTGCCGTCACGCTCAACTGTCCAGAAGCCGGGACTTAAATCCGTCAGAAGAACATTTCCGCCCTTCTCCAATTCAAAACTGAAATCAGAGTCAAAATAGCGTTTTTCCTTTGAAAACACCGCCGCAACCCCGGCAATTTCAGCTCCCACAGCACCGCCGGAGCCTGAAATCAATCGCGGTTTCTCCGACGGTTCATCACCTGCCATTCCCATCAGCAGGACATTAAGAAAAACATCTTTTTCCGCCGGCTGCCGCGGACTGATCATGGTACGCCGGCAGTCGCCGTTTACCAGCTGCGGAAACGGTGCTTTGAGCTTTTTGCCGAAAAATTCCAGACTGGGTGAAACCGTGATTTTACGGTTTTCCGCCGCCGGAAGCAGCGGAAATACTTCCAAACGGCCATCCCGGCTGACCAGATTGAAGCGGTCAGAATATTGCACCGGCGGGAAAAGCGAATTGATTGTCCAATATTTTTCAAACTCCTTTTTCGTGCTTTCCGCCCGGTCAAAAACTATCAGCACCCCCGGACGGGACGGATTATTCAAATTGAAATAGACAAAACTGCGCACATAGTCTTTCACCCTCCCACCGTAAGCCTTGCTCATTTCCGCTTTGATGTGGCTGTAAACCGGAAGGTTTCCGTCCGGCCCTGCCCCGTGGGACAAAGTTTGCCCCACCTTGAAATCCTGCTGCATAAGATGCTTCATCGTCCAGGGTTCATTGCGGTTGAAAGGATACTTCTGACCGCCGGAATTATGGCACTTGGGCGCGGCTTTCTCCGCCGGATCCCGCACCAGCAGCACATTGTGCGAAATAGAATCCTTGGCAAAACTCCAGTCGTATTCACTGCCGTAATGGGAATATTGTCCGGCATCCACCGCCAGCGGGCCGCGGAAATAAATCAGAAAACTGCCATGATCAAGATGATGGTGATTGTTAAAATGATAATCTGAACCATTCATTCTGACTACCGCGGTATTACTTTTCCGGCCGCTCTCCCAGCCGGAACGCGCCACCATCGCTCCCAGCGGGAATGGAAAATAATGCGTCAGCGGCAAACTTTTGAAATCAGCCGTGCCGAGTTCCGGACGGCAGAAAAGCAGAAACGTCACCGGATCAGTCAAAGCATACTCCATGCCGCGCTGCCGGAGAAATTCACCCTTGGACAGCGGACTGTTGAAATAAGTATGGTGATAAAGCGTACATTGCGGGAAACTCATATAATTGCCGTTCCACCACCAGTTGTCCCCGTCCGGAAAAACTGAGCCGTCCGGCAGTCTGGTATACAGCCATTGATATATCTGGTCTTCCGCCGCCGGGACAAATACTTCAATCCCGCTCATCCGCCGGAAAAGCCACGCGGAAAATATGTCCCACATGTAACGGTAAGGGCCATACATCGATCCCTGATGATGCCGCCCCGCAGGATAAAAGAAATTCCTCGGCTCCACCATCTCCTGAAAATACCGCCCCGCAGCGATACGGTACATCAAAGGTGCTTCATCATATACCGCGATAGCATAGGATAAAATATCCCGGAAAATCATTGCTTCTCCGCCGTGGCCGGTAATATTTCCCTGTTTCACCGGCGGCAAACCGGGTTCCATAACCGCAATAAATTTCTCCCCCTGGCGGATAAAAAATGCCTTATCCTCAGCAGACAGCAGATCATAGCACCAGTCATACACCAGAGCCATGGTGTAAAGGGTAAATCCGATCTCCCGGGAAGCGTCCAGCAATTCACTTTTGTACTGACAGCTGTTCAGATAGTTTTTGATCCCCGATATCGCCGCAACCCCCATCTGCCGGTCGTTATCCACCAGATAAAGAAATGCTCTTGACTGTATGGCATAAAGATTTTTTTCATCATGAACGCCTTTGGCAAAGCGGTTTTTTTCCGGCGAAAGGCGTCCGTCAAGCGTTTTATCCGCTGCCAGTTTTCTGACTTCTGCCAGCACTGGAACGCATTCCTGAGCGGTCAGTTTCTTCTGCAATTCAGGCAGGTCTTTCTTCCGGATCAATACCCGGGGGTGTTCAGCCGGAGGATAAACTTTCGGCTCCTTATATAAATTGCGCGCCTTTTCCAGTGCCGGATTTTCCGCTATTACCAGGGGGAAAGCAATCGGCAGACACAATATTGCCAGAAATATTCCAATTTTTCTCATTTTGCAGCTCCGGATTTCTGCTTTTGCATGTAACCGTAAGGAGTGTCAAATTCACACCCCTCCGCCACCAGAAAATCAATAATTTTCTTCGCTTCCTGCCAGCGTTTGGTATCATCGCGCCACCCCCAGCTTTCCGGATGCCCCTGAAGCACCAGAACTTTTTTATCCAGATTTTTCCTGTACTGCGCTTTGAATTTTTCCAAATCCGGCACAAAAGTAGTGTACTCAAAAGCCATGTGGCGGGGATAACAATATTTTCCGCTTTTTTCTGCCAAATCGGCCGGAGCATACATCCATACCTCAAACTCCGGAGTATCCCGCAATGCTTTTGCCGTTGCCTCATTCACGTTGCTCCAATGCGGCCCGAAGGACTTGAACGGAAAACCGAATTTTGCCTTGGCCTGTTCCTGACACTTGCGGAACATCGCCAATTGTTCCTCGTATGATTTCTCATTTTCACCCGGTTCCAGAGTCCCGTCTGCGAGTTTTTCACGCCCGCTCTTGTAATTATGACACCAGAACTCAATTTCACCCGCGGCGTGGCGATCACGCACCCACTGATAAAAAGGCAGATGATCATGTTCGAAGGTGTTGCCGAAAACCCCGACACTGTATTTTATTTTACGGGGAGAAAGATAATCGTGCAAAATTTTCCATGCCGCACGAATCTGAGAACGGCCTTTCAAATTCACTGAGGAAAAATCGTCAAATTTTAAAATAATCACCGGCTTGGAAGGGTCTATTTTGCGTACCCCGGAAACCGCCGCCGCGGCAGAAATCTCTTTTGCCTTGCTGTCATCAACCGTCAGAGCCTCCTTTTTTTCCGGAACCTGAACATTCTTCTGCGGTGCAGCCGCCGGTTCCGCGGTTTTCTTCACCTCTGCGGTGGCAGGCTTTTTCTCCGCCGGAGCAGACACCGGTGCAGAAGTCTGAGCCGCTCCGGAATTTTTTCCGTGCTTAAGCATGTATCCGGTGGGAGTATCAAATTCACACCCCTCTGCCATCAGAAAATCAATAATCTTTTTTGCCTCCACCCAGCGCGGCATTTTTTCATCCCAGCCCCAGCTTTCCGGATGCCCCTGAAGCACCAGAACTTTCTGATTTTTATTAGCCTCAAACTGTTTTTTGAATTCGTTCAAGTCCGGCACAAAAGTGCGATATTCAAAGGCCATATGACGGGGGTAACAATATTTTCCACTTTTTTCCGCCAGATCAGCCGGAGCATACATCCAGCTGGTGATCTCCGGCACATCACGCAAGGCTTTGGCGGTATTTTCATTAACATTGCTCCAATGCGGACCAAATGAATTAAATACAAAGCCCAATCTTTCCTGAGCCAGTTTCTGACATTTGCGGAAGGTTTCCAGCTGCGACTCATAACTGCCCTCAAACTCTCCCGGCTCCTGTTTGCCGTCCGCTCCGGTTTTCCGCTGAGACTTGTAGCCGTGGCACCATAATTCAACGCCTTCCGCCCGGCGGTCTCTCACCCACTGGGCAAACGGCGGAAAATCTCTTTCCAGACAGTCAGCCAGAATTCCCATACTGTATTTTATTTTGCGGGCGGAAAGATAGTCATTCAATATCCGCCAGCCATGTCTTACCGGAGTTTTGCCTTTGAGGTTATGACAGGCAAGATCGTCAAATTTCAGGATAATAACCGGCTTGGAAGGATCAATCTTATACGCCGCCAGAGCGGCGGCCGCATCACCGCTTGCGGCTGGTTCCGCCGCCGTTACACTCGCCAAAGCGGTACAAATTCCTATAAGTGACAATAAAATTTTTTTCATATTCAGCTCCAGTGCTTATGTGATTTTTAATTTACATTGCCGATAAATTTATTTCTTTTGTCTATGTTCCAACGGAGAAAATCGCCGAATCGTACTCCATTTACATGACCGTCTCCGTAAAGGAAATTACCCTGCATTCTCCCATTGTGTCCGCGGATGGCGTTGAAAGGCCGGCCGCTGTTATCGGTGGCGGTAACCGGGTTCTGCCACGGCCAGGGGCCGTATTTATCGGTGCCGCCTGCATCAGAATAAGAGTTGTATATCTTTACCATCGGATGGAAGTCATAACGTCCGGACTCAAAAATACGGGCATCAACAAACCAGAAAGTATCGCTGTTAAGCAGTTTTGCGGTCGGCAGCGGATACTTTGTCTTGTTTGCGCCGATCCAGCTGTTGATAGAATAACAGCAATAAGCGGCATTCTTGCTGCTGAACTCCCCGCTGTGGGCACCGATAATTTCTCCACAAACCATACCCTTGTTTTCTCTGATATCAGAGGCACGGAGAAAATTCTGATCCTGGGCAACCAGAACCCAGGTTCTGGCAAACTGGTAATCATTTTTTCCAGAATTGGCATATACCGGCAGGACATCCTTGTTATCCGCCGTGTAATTATGAGCCCAGACGTAAAGCTGTTTAAGATTATTCAAACACATAGTAGTTCTTGCTGCACGCCTGGCCCCATTAAGCGATG
>CASECL010000047.1 GCA_949286445.1 uncultured bacterium
CACTTTGAAGTACTTTGTCTGCCGCAAGGGTATATCAAGTCGCACTACGTAATACCAGTCTTGTAATAATTTTATTATGCGAAAGCTAAATCAAATCATCTGTAAATGATAAAAAATGGTTGTTAAGAGATATCGCAGACTGGCTTTTTTATCTTAAGTGAGGACGCTTTACAAAGCATAATAATTAAGAATTGCAAGCGTGATATACAATAAAAAAATGCCAAAATAAATAAACTTATCCTTGCATTTTTTTAAAAGTGGAAATACTATATATAGTGTTTGTTTTAATCAAAACACTCTATATCTTGTGTATTTTTGGGTAACATTCACTATATTAAACATTTACAATATGAAAGAAGGAGAAAATGCCGGAAAAACCATCCAGTTACGACTTGTCAGAGGACATCTGGAGCCGTAAGTATCGCTTTATGGGAAGCGATACCGTCAGTGCGGATAACTCAATTACTGACACAATGAGACGTGTTGCCAAAGCTTGTGCAGAACATGAAAAAGATTCCGCCCGCTATGAAAAAGAGTTTTTCAGTATCCTCAGCAATCTTGAATTTATCCCCGGCGGCCGGATTATCGCTAATGCCGGTACCGGAAGAACAGAAGTTACTATGTTCAACTGCTATGTGATGAACAAGATTGATGACTCAATCGAGGGCATATTTGAGACAGTCAAAGAGTCGGCTATGACTCAGAAACAGGGTGGCGGCGTAGGATTCGATTTTTCCACCATACGTCCCTCCGGAGCACATATCAAAGGGTGTGACGCCGCTGCTTCCGGCCCAATCAGCTTTATGCAGGTACTGGATTCCACCTGCCGTACCATCATGAGTGCAGGACAGCGTCGCGGAGCTCAGATGGGTATTCTCCGCTGCGATCACCCGGATATTGAGGAATTCATCACCGCAAAGCGGGAAAATGCCAGACTGCAGATGTTCAATCTTTCCGTTGCCATTACCGATGATTTCATCAAGGCGGTAAAGGAAGATGCCGACTGGGATCTTAAATTCAACGGGGAAGTGCATAAAACCATCCGGGCCAGAAAGCTCTGGGATATGATTATGCACTCCACCTATGATTATGCTGAGCCCGGATTCATTCTTATTGACCGGATCAATGAGATGAACAACCTCTATTATTGTGAAGAGATCTGTGCTACAAATCCCTGCGGAGAACAACCGCTGCCGCCTTATGGAGCTTGTTTGCTGGGATCGGTCAATTTGACCAAGTTTGTCTCCAATCCCTTCAAGCCCAATGCAAAGTTTAACTTCAAGCGGCTTAAAGAAGTAGTGCCGCTGGCTGTAAGACTGCTGGATAACGTTATCGATATGAGCCGTTATCCCCTTGAACGTCAGCGTGAAGAGGCAATGAGCAAACGCCGCATGGGTATCGGATTGACCGGCTTGGCAGATGCCTTTATCTTTATGGGAATTAAGTACGGTTCGCCGGAGTCAGTCAGCCTGGCCGGGGAAATCATGCAGACCATTACCGATTGCGCCTACATGGCCAGCGTGGAACTGGCCAGGGAAAAGGGAGCTTTCAAAATGTTCGATCGCAAAAAATATTGCGAAGGCAAGTTCATCCGCCATTTGCCGGTGGAAATACGCCAGGCAATCGAGGAATATGGCATCAGAAACTCCCACCTTACCTCCATTGCTCCCACCGGGACTATCAGTCTGCTGGCAGGGAATGTTTCCAGCGGATTGGAGCCGGTATTCGCTTTCAAGTACACCCGCCGTATCCGCAATGGCCGCGGAGAAGATTATACGGAAGTGGATATCAAAGATTATGCCTACAAAAAATATTGTGAATTTATGGGCAGGGAGTCAATCCCGGTGGAAGAATTGCCGGAGACCTTTGTCTGCAGTGATTCCATTACGCCCATTAATCATCTGCTGATCCAGGCTGAATTGCAGAAACATGTGGACAGCTCCATTTCCAAGACCATCAATGTACCCGGAGATTATCCTTTCTCTGATTTCCAGGATATTTACATGAAGGCTTATGGACTTGGACTCAAAGGCTGCACCACTTTCCGCCCGTCTGAACACATTACCGGTGTTCTTATCCGCGATGAGGACAAGAAGAAAAAGGATAAGCAGGAGTCTGCCGAGGCCGAACTTATGGCGATGATGGAGGAACCGAAGCCTCCGAAACGTCCGGATGAATTGACTGGAACCACTTATAAAATAAAAACCCCCCAGTCTCCGGATGCATTCTATATCACCATCAATGACTTTGTGATGCCCAATGGCAAACGCCGTCCGTATGAGCTTTTTATTAACACCAAGAATTTACAGCACTTCAGCTGGATTGTAGCGATTTCCCGGCTTATTTCCGCGGTATTGCGACATGATTCGGAACCTAAATTCCTGGTGGAGGAACTTAAGAGCATTTACGATCCCAACGGAGGATTTTTCAATCACAATAAATATGTTCCCTCACTGGCGGCAGAAATCGGGTATGTTATTGAACAGCATTTGCGCAGCTGCGGTATGTTTGATGACCCGAATTTATCTTCGAGTGATGCTATTCAGCCGGAACTGTTCACTGAAAAACCGGCAGACAGCAGTAAAAACCGCGCTAAAAATGTCAGCAATAAAATGATTTGCCCTCACTGCAATGAACGTGAACTGGTAAATCAGGAGAATTGTCTGAAGTGTCTTAACTGCGGTTACAGCAAGTGCGGATAAGCAATATTCCGCATCTGATGCGTAATTCAGACGCAAAAAAACTCCCGCCGGACAAAACGCCGGACGGGAGTTTTTTTATCTGCAAAGCCGGAATAATCTTAGCCGGAAATCTGTGGTAACTCAACCGGAAACAGCTTTGACAGTATCAGAATTATCACATGGAATCAATTTAAAAAAATCGTTCTGCATACCCCGGAAAGGTTTGGAAAAGGAAGAGGGTGAGAGGAAGAGAAGCTGTCCTCAAAAGGTTTTTCCCTCCCGCAATTCTTTCAAAAAACTATTCCTGTAATAATTTTTGTGTAGTAAATCCTGGTATTGCTGTGGTAATGGCTGCTTATTTTTTGGTGTATTCGTCTATTGCTTCAATTTATGAAATTGAAGCAATGTTACCTGAAAAGGTTTGGAAAAAGAAGAGCGCGAGAAGGAAAGAACCTTTCCTTAAAAGGTTTTTCCCTCTAGCACCTACTCATTTTAAAAACGATGCTGGTAATTGACTTTAATTGATTTTTGTGTTATGACTTCAGTTCTGATCTTTTCTGACGCACATTGCTTCAATTTGCCAATTGAAGCAATGTTACCTGAAAAGGTTTGGAAAAAGAAGAGCGCGAGAAGGAAAGAACCTTTCCTTAAAAGGTTTTTCC
>CASECL010000048.1 GCA_949286445.1 uncultured bacterium
CTCCGGGAGGAGTAATTCTGGTAAGCGGAGGATGTATTCCCGCATCCGGATCACGCATTTTAACTTCACTGCCATCTTGAAGGAATTGGGCGTAACGCACTTTGCCGCTGAGTCCGGGAAGATGAATAAATTTGAACGGCCAGGAGAAAAAGTGCAGATACAGAGTTTTCTTTTCCGGGTTGTAGGTGTAACGGCAGTCTGATGGAGCTTTGAATTCATCCGGAGCGGCGGTACAGTCATAAATTGAGCGTGAATTATATTTCATCCATTTAGCGTATCCCTCCAGCCGGTCCATGGCGCGTTCATCGATATACCCGCGTGAAGTCGGTCCCACATTCATCAGCAGATTGCCGCTCAAGCTGACATGATTGATCAGCATTTCAATACACTGGTCAACGCTTTTCCAGGTAAGTTCATCCCGGTAATAGCCCCAGGAACCGGAGAAGGTCTGACACCCCTCCCAGATTGCCGGTTTGCCGTCGTCATCAAGTGGAGTGGCATCGGGAGTATATTGTTCCGGGGTGACAAAATTGCCGCTTCCGGGCAGGTCCAGACGGTTGTCCAGCAGGACATGTGGCTGAAGTGAACGGATAAGTTTCACCAGTTTTTCCGATTCCCAGTCATCCCGGCCTTTGCCCTCATCTCCGCGGTGGGGATAGGAGAAATCAAACCACATAATGTCCACTCTGCCGTAATTGGTCAGAAGTTCAGTCACCTGATCGCGCATGTACTGCGCGTAACGCTTCATATTCCTTCCTTCATTCATCTTCGCTTTTTCTTCCGGTGGAAGATTGCGGTACGGACTCAGTGCATCCACAGTAAAATCCGGGTGATGCCAGTCAATAAGCGAGTAATAAAATCCCACTTTCAATCCTTCCGCCCGGAAAGCATCCACAATTTCCCGCAGCAAGTCCCGTCCGGCGGGAGTGTTGGTCACTTTGTAATCAGTATATTTGGTATCCCAGAGACAGAAGCCTTCATGGTGTTTGGTGGTGATGACAAAGTACTTCATACCGGCTTCCCGGGCCGCCTTTGCCCATTCTCCGGGGCAGAACATATCCGGATTAAACAGATCAAAGTATATCTGGTAATCCTCGGTTTTGATCGATTCATAATTTCTGATCCATTCATGTCTGGCCGGCATGGAATAAAGTCCCCAGTGAATGAACATGCCGAAACGGTCACGGGTAAACCACGAGGTATCCGGTTCAGGGAAATTTGTCATAAAAAAACACCTTCCGTAATTTGTTTTTAATTTTTCGGGTACTATATTATACTGCAACGGAGGCGGGTGTGCAACGGGTTTAATATGGGGATTGTCATTCAAGATATGAAAAAAATAAACATAGCCATGTTGGAATACCCCATGCTCCGGGTGGAGCGGTTGCAGAAGGTAAGACTGGGTAAATTCTGGGATAATATAAGCCTTTCCGACGGTTTCTGGCGGGTTTACTGTCATACTGCTCCCGGAGCTGGAGTCTTTCTGAACGGGAAAAAATATGAATTAATGCCGCGGCGTTTTTATCTGATCGCGCCTTATGCGGACTTGAAAACCTACTTTAATGCCGGCGTACTCTATCAGTATTACATCCACTTTGAGGTGAATTTTTTTGCCGGAAACAGCAATTGTCCTATCCATGAGATACCCCTGGAGGGGGATTTGCAGGGCGCTTTTGATAAATTTACCTCCCTGCTGGATTCCGGCAATGATCCCATGCGCGGCGGACTGCTGGCAATGCAGATTGCCGCGGCACTGCTTTCAAAGCTGCCGGATGAAGCATTGGTTAAATTGGGTGTTGACCAGCGTATCGCCAGAGTTTGCGATTTCATGCGCCAGAATTTGTCTCGGCCAATCGGACTGAATGATTTTGCCCGGGTGGCCAATTATGCCACCAATTCATTTCTCCGCCGGTTCCGGGAAGCGACCGGAGGTACTCCGTATCAATATTTACTGCATTTGCGTTACGCTCAGGCGGCGAGACTGCTGGAGTCAACGGATTTATCCATCAAGGAGATCTGTTCCAGTGTCGGGGTTGCCGACCGGTTTCACTTCTCAAGATGTTTCAAACAGATTTACGGCAACAGTCCGGCGGCGTACCGCAGAGTGAATTTCCGGATCAGCGGGACTTCGGATCCAGAGCATCCCGGAGATGATCTCCAAGAAGATTGAGTGCCAGCACCAGAATAAACATGAAAAGTGTCGCTCCGGCGATCTCCCACCATATTCCAAGATAAAGTTTGCTCTGTCCGTTGGATATCATCACCCCCCAGCTGGGAGCGTTCTGAACCCCGATCCCCAGGTAACTTACAATTACCTCACTCATTACTGCGGTGGCGAAGGTCAGTGAAAAGTAAATTATTGCCAGATGTGACACATTAGGCAGCAGGTGTTTGATTATTATTTTCCATGAACGTTCTCCGGCGGTTACCGCCGCCTCCACAAAAGGAGCGTGTTTCAGCACCATGCATTCAGAACGTATCACCCGGCAGAGCGTAACCCATCCGGTAAGCCCGATGGCCAGATAAATTGCCAGCACCCCGGGTTCAGCGTGAAGCATCCCGGCACAGAAAGCAACCGCTCCTGACAGGGCAGGGGAGACAAAGCCTTTGGAGAAAAGCAGCGCAAATGCCAGAATAAACAGCAGCGTGGGCATAGCGGCAAAGATGCTGTAAATATAAACTACCGCATCATCAATCCTCCCCCCGTAATATCCGGCAATCAACCCTAAAAACAGGCCGATAATTATTGAAATACCGCCTCCGGCCACCCCGACTTTTACCGCCGTGGCACTTCCGGCGGCGGCCCGGAGAAAAACATCCCTCCCCAGATAATCGGTGCCGAACCAGTGTTGTGAAGACGGCGGAAGATCGCAAAGCTGCTCATTGGTTTTTTCATAGACCGGTATTCTGCCGGTTTTTTCACAGAAAATCGCGTACCCCTCAAAGCCGATTGCCATAAGCAGGAAAAAAATCACCAGAAACAGCGAAATAACCGCTGTACGGCTTTTTTTCAAACTTTGCCATACCTTTTTCACGCCCGGTTTTCCCCCCGGCGTTTGAGATAAATCTGCAGCAAAGCCAGTTCCGCCGGAGTAACTCCGTCTATCCGGGAGGCTTGAGCAAGGGTGGTGGGACGGACTTTTTCCAGCTTCTGACGCGATTCATTGCAAAGCGTTTTCAACTCGGAATAATCAAAGTCAGGCGGTATTTTCCAGTTTTCCAGATGGCTCATCCGGTCAATCACCCGGGCCTCCCGCTGCAAATAACCGTCGTAATGCGCCTCGATAAACAGTTGACGCCGGGCCAGATAATGTGTTTTTTCTTTAAATGATGCCGTGCTTTCCGGCGGCGGTTCAGGTGGAACACCATTGTATTCCTTGAAACTTTCAAACAGTGTTTTCCCTTTTAGGCGCTGAGTTTGAGCTTCTTCCCGCATCCGTTCAAGCGTGTCGCGGAAAAATACAAAATCCCGGTATTTATCTTCCGGCAAAATACCCCATTCATGAGCCAGTTCACACAGCCGCAGATTGGCATTGTCCTGGCGGAGATGAAGCCGGTATTCCGCCCGGCTGGTGAACAAACGGTAGGGTTCTACAATATCTTTGGTCACCAGGTCATCAATCATTACTCCGAGATAGGATGAATCCCGGCTTACTTCAACCGGAGTTTTCCCCCCCGCAAAACGGGCGGCATTCATTCCTGCCAGCAGTCCCTGTCCGGCCGCCTCTTCATAGCCGCTGGTGCCGTTGATCTGACCGGCGGTAAAAAGTCCGGGAACTTTCTTCACCATCAGGCTGCGTTCAATCTGATCCGGAAAAAGAAAGTCGTACTCAATAGCATAGGCGTAGCGGCTGATTACCGCATGTTCCATTCCGGGAATTGAGGAAATCATCTTTTTCTGCACTTCCGGAGGCAGACTGGTGGAGATACCGTTGATATAATATTCTCCAGTATCCGCTCCCTCCGGTTCAAGATACAAAAGATGTTTTTCATGGTGGGCAAAACGCACCACTTTGTCTTCAAACGATGGACAGTAACGCGCCCCTATTCCCTCTATTACTCCCTGATAAAGCGGAGCCTGATTCAAGTTTGCCCGGACAATATCCGCCGTTTCCCTGGTGGAATAAACCGTGAAACACGGCATTTGACGCCGTGAAGCCTGGGGCAGGGCAGGGCGGAGTTCTTTCCGCCAGAAAGAAAATTCCTCCGGTTCATTTTCCGACTCCTGTCTGCCCATCTGGGAAAAGTCCAGTGTTTTTGCCAGAATTCTCGGCGGGGTGCCGGTTTTCAGCCGTCCCAGCCGCAGACCAAGCTTAGCCAGCGCGGAGGACAGCAGAGAGGAATTGGCATCTCCCGCTCTGCCGCCGGGGAAATTTTTCATGCCGAAATGCAGTTTCCCATTGAGAAATGTCCCGCTGGAAATCACCAGAGCCCGGCAATGTATGCATGGCTCAAACTGTGTCGCCACACCCCGGACTTCCCCTTTTTCCCCAATCAGAATATCCACCGCTTCGGACTGAATAATATCTATGCCCGGAGTTTGCTCCAGCAGATATTTCATGCCCCGTTGATAAACAACTTTATCACACTGTGACCGCGGTGATCTTACCGCCGGACCTTTACCCCGGTTGAGCATGCGGAACTGAATTGCCGCCGCATCAGTCACCATCCCCTGGGCTCCGCCCATGGCATCAATTTCCCGCACCAGCTGCCCTTTGGCGATCCCCCCGATGGCGGGATTGCAGCTCATCTGGGCAATATGATCCAGATTCTGGGTTAAAAGCAGCACCCCGGCTCCGGAACGGGCCGCGGCAAAGGCGGCTTCACAGCCGGCATGTCCGGCACCTACTACAATTACATCGTAAAAAGCATTCATCTCTTACTGTTCTCTGATTTTACACATTCTATAAGATACAGCCGGATAAGCGTTTTATCAAGTTCAAACCGTGTTTTTTCTGTAAAACCGCATTAAAAATTCAGTTATGAAAACAATCTCAGTTGACACGGGGCAGTACCGGCAGTATCAGCAACTCCTTTTTTTGCCGTATTTTTTTGCCGGACTACTGGAAAAATATCCGTCTCAATGCTAAATTAACCCAAAGTTCAAATTTACTGATTGGAGATTTAAAGAAAAATGAGAAAATACTGGTTTCTTCCACTTTTCCTGTTGGTTGCGGTTTTCGGATGCGCTGAACGGGTCAGCGTACCGGAGGTTCTGCAGATGACGCAGCAGGACAAACTTTATACCAAATATAACATCTGGTACACCAATCCTGAAAATATCAGCTGCCTCAATCCCCAGACCGGAAGAATTCTTCAGGTAGGTACAGAGGTGGAAGTTCTGGAGTGTACCGAGGATAAACTGGTGCTGAAGGATGTCAAGACCGGAATGACCTATACCATTGATTTTGACGGCAATCTGAGAATGAGTACCATGCGGGAATTTATCGGCCAGCTTCTGACCACCGTGCCCGGCAGCGAACAGCTTAAAAAAGAACCGGCAGATATAATAGACCACATTATTCACGGTGAAGTTATTCCCGGTATGAACCGCAGACAGGTGCTGCTTGCCTATGGCACTCCTGCCGCCACCAGAACGCCGAGCTTGAAGAATTCCACCTGGATATATTGGGCGGCCAACGACAATACTATCCGGGTGAACTTCCGGGGGGATAAAGTAAGCGTAATAACCAATACCGCGGAATAAATCCCGGTTCATAATATGAAATATACCGATTTTGAGAAAGTTGTAACTGACAGCCGTCAGAAGATGGATAGCGGCACGCTGTTTATCGCCATAAAAGGGGAAAAGTTTGACGGCCACGACTTCCTCGCCGATGCGATGGCAAACGGGGCAGGGGCATTACTGGTGTCAGAAGAAAGAAAAATACCGGAAAAGTGTGATATTCCGGTATTCAAGGTTGATGATACGGTGGCAGCTTATCAGGAGATTGCCAATGCTTTCCGCCGGAAATTTAAAAATCTCACCGTTGCCGGCATTACCGGAAGCGTGGGAAAAACCAGCGTCAAAGAGATGCTGCGCAGTATTTTTTCTGCCGCCGCAGGTTCAGAAAGAGTGCTTTGTACCGCAGGTAACACCAATAATCAGATCGGCGTTCCCCAAAACCTTATGCGCCTGAATGACAATATCCGTTATGCGGTAATTGAAATGGGCATCAATCATCACGGCGAAATCAAGCCGCTTTCCCGTTGTGCAGAGCCGGATGCGGCATTGGTAAATTCCATTGCACCGTGTCATTTGGAGTTTCTCGGCAGTCTGGACGGCGTGGCGGAGGAAAAAGCACATATATTTGATTATCTGCCGCGACCGGACGGCGTGGCGGTAATCCCGGAAAATGTTTACGGACGGAAAATTCTGGAAAAGGCTGCCGCAGGAAGCAGAATATTTTATGCCGGAAAACAAATCAAAGCTGAATATCTGGGGGGAGATGTTTCCGGCAGCCGGATAAAAATGATTTTCCCCGGATATCAAACGGAATTTTCCTGGGCCCTTTCCGGCAGGCACCAGTGCTCCAATGCAGTAAATGCCGCTGCATTAGCCATGGCGTTGGGAATATCGCCGGAAAAAATCATTTGCGGATTGTCGGCGACTGAACTTCCGGGCGGACGAATGAAGAAAACTTCACTCAATGGCAATATTTACCTCAATGATGCCTATAACGCCAATCCATGCAGTATGAAAGGGGCCATTGATGCGATTGCTGAAATGGGAAAAGCTGAGGATACGGTTATGATTCTGGGGGATATGTTTGAGCTTGGCGAAGATGCGGAGCGTTACCATTTTGAAGTATTGGAATATGCGGTCAAAAGTTTACCTGAAGCCCGTTTGATAGCGGTGGGGGAAATGATGTCAAAAGCGGCTGAAGAGCTTGGCAGAGAACATGTTTTGTCTGCGGATGAAGCTGGAAAAATATTGAAAGATATAACTCCGGGAAAAATAATTTTTGTCAAAGGCTCCCGGGGGATGAAATTGGAAAACGCATTGCCAGAGGCGGCAAGGTAGATCTGGAAAATATTATGGGTGTTTTCAAAAAAAATTTCCGATCAATAAAGAAGTTTCCGGACTGGGTTTATATCGTTCCGGCTTTATTGCTGTGGCTTTTGGTTCGGATTTTTTACCGGGTGAGGGTGGAGGATCCCTGTGACCATATCAATCAGACGGAGGGAAGTATAGCAGTGGCATGGCACAACCGGCTGTTGCTGTTTCCGGTGATTTTCCCCAAAAAAGCCAGAAAACGTACCGTGGCTGTGGTCAGCGCGTCAAGAGACGGGCAGTATATTGCCGATTTGATTAAACAATTCGGTCTGGAAAGTTTGCGCGGATCTTCTTCACGGCGGGGAGCCAATGCTGAAATCGCCGCCGTTCATGCCTTGAACCGCAATAAAAATGTGGCGTTCACCCCTGACGGGCCGAGAGGTCCGAAGTATCATTTAAAGGCAGGGCCGGTACATCTGGCCAGTATGACTGGAAGGGGAATCATCCCCATCAGCATCAATGTTTCCCGTTACTGGCAGGTGAAAAGCTGGGATAATTTCCAGATTGCAAAGCCTTTTTCCCGGGTTACCCTGATTTTGGGAGAAAAAATATTTGTGCCGGAAAAACTGTCCGATGAAGAATTGGAAAAATACCGCAAGAAAGTAGAAGATACGCTGATGGCTATCACCGTTGATTGAGACGGGTGGTATTTTTTTCCAGCTCCAGGAGAAATTGCTTTACCGGCAAACCTCCGGCGTATCCGCCTGATGTGCCGTCATGGCTGATCACCCGGTGGCAGGGAATTAATATCATAATCCGGTTGCAATGATTTGCCATGCCAACCGCCCGGCACGCCCGGGGTCGGTCAATCCGGGCAGCAAGTTCACCGTATGAAATTGTTTCCCCGTAAGGTATTTTCTGAAGTTCTGACCAAACCAGTTCCTGGAATGGTGTTCCGGATATCTTCAGCGGAATATCAAATGCTGTGCGTTTGCCGTGGAAATATTCATCCAGTTCAACCGAAGCTCTGGTAAGGAGTAACTCATCCTCTCTGCATATACCGACATTTCCGGCAGGGCAGGGGATAGGATGATAACCGGAAGCAGAACAACCGGCTAAATTAACGCCGGAAAGCATTCCTGATTCCGCTTCCAGAAGTATTTTTCCAATAACAGTATTTTTGACAAGATAACTTTTCATAATGGACAAATATACAGCAGCAATAAGAACAATGCAAAAAAAATTTGAAAAAATATAAATTGCAGTA
>CASECL010000049.1 GCA_949286445.1 uncultured bacterium
TCCGCCTCCGGAGGCAGGTATTTACGGATAAACGCCTCTCCGTTTTTCATCCGGCTGATCGCTCCGGTGTCAAGTAACGTACCGTAATCAAACCTGGTGGCAAGACACGGTGTTGACGGCCAGCTGGAAAATTTCCAGCCCATTTTACCGGCAATTTCCCGGATTTCATTTTTGGTGAATCCGAGTTCCGCCAGCGGTGAAATTACCCGGTTTTCTGACAGCGCGCGCAGTCCGGGGCGGTAACTTTTCCTGTCGTCGGCATTGGTGCCGTCCAGCAGATGTACGGCGTTTTTGTTGTCGGCAAATTCGCGGAACATTTTGAAAATCAAATTTTTACAGTAGTAGCAACGCTGAGGGGAATTATTTTTGATTTCCTCTATTTTCAAGGGGTCGAAATAAAGTACCTGCAATTTTTCCCCGAACTGCTCCGCCAGTTTTTCTGCTTCAAATAATTCATCGGCACGCTGGAAAACAGAACGGGCAAAGAGTACTGTAAGCGGGAAGGAAAACTCTTTTTTTAAATCTGCCAGCACTGCGAGCAGAAATGAAGAATCCACCCCGCCGGAAAAAGCCAGCGCGATCCCTTCCGGAGCTAATGACCGGAGCATATTTTTCAGTTCATCAATTCTGTTCAACGTTTTTCTCCGCCGCCAGTTTTATCTCTTCAAAGGCCTTGCGAAACGGTATTTTATTGGCATTGGCGTACTGTTTTACGCTTTCAAATTCCGGGTAAGCCCGGACAATTCCGGCAATGGAACACACCTTTGCCTCAGCAGGGCCGCCGGGAAGCTGAAGCTGAATAATTTTCCTTTTCATACAGCTGCGTTCCAACGGAAACTTGCGTATGCCGATGGTGGTACTTTCCCGGAAAATCAGCAGTTCCAGATTTTCCACATCCTTTTCTGACGCCACCACCCGCAGCAGCACGGCAGGGCGGTTTTTCTTCATGTAGCAGGGTATGAAGTGAACATCTCTTGCCCCGGCTTCAAAGAGTTTTTCCATCAGAAAGCCAAGCTCTTCTCCGCTGGAGTCATCAATATTGCTTTCAAGAAGAACAATATTATCCCTGTTGTTATCCGGCTGACTTACGCTGTCATCCCCGGCTTCAATAATCATTGCCCGGAGAAAATTCGGCCGTCCGAAATCACGTTTCCCCAAACCGATACCTACCTTTTTCACCTGATAAGGAGACGGCAGTTCCTCCAGCGTCCGCAGTGCCGCTGCTGCCGCTATACCGGTGGGGGTAACCATTTCGCCATGCACCCCGGTACTTTCCAGCTTTATGCCGTACCTGCCGGAGATATTCAAGACCGCCGGCACCGGCACCGGAAGTTCGCCATGCTGGCAAAGCACGGTACCATGACCTTCAGCCAGAGAGCGGACAACACATCCGTCAACCTTCAGCCGGTCGAAAAGCACGGCAATTGCTACAATATCGGCAATAGAATCCAGCGCACCGACTTCGTGAAAATGCACCTCTTCAACCGGACAGCCATGGGCCTGTGCTTCAGCTTCGGCCACAATACGGAAAATCTTTTTTGCCAGCTCCCGGGCGGAGGCGGTCATTTTGCCGCGATCAATTATGGCATAAACACCGGCCAGATTGCGGTGTTCGTGTGCGTGATGATGGTGTTCATGTTCATCATGTTCATGGTGGTGATGTTCGTGTTCATGATGTTCATGGTGGTGATGATCGTGTTCACCGTGTTCATGATGGTGTTCGTGTTCATCATGTTCATGGTGGTGGTGTTCCGGCAGAATGACGTCAAAATCGCAGCCGGAGATGGAATATGATTTGCCCCGCGAAATCCGGTATTCAAGTTCTTTTATCCCCAGACTCTCAAATGCGGCGGCGAGTTCATCTTCACCGCCCGCCAGATCAAGCAGGGCGGCAGTGAGCATATCTCCGGCAATACCGCTGGCACCGTCAAGATACAGATATTTTTTCATTTCAGTTATTCCTGTTTCCGGTTTTTCATTCTCAATATCCGGCAGGCGAGTACTCCGGCCCCAAAACCATTGTCGATATTCACCACCGACATTCCCTCGGCGCAGGAGTTAAGCATTGCCAGCAGTGGGGCTACGCCGCCGAAACTGGCACCGTAACCCACGGAAGTTGGTACCGCAATTACCGGAGCTTCCACCAGTCCGGAAATGACACTTCCCAGTGCGCCCTCCATTCCGGCGACTGCGATGACCGCATCCGCCTTTCTTATTTCTTCAAGCCGGGCAAACAGCCGGTGTATTCCCGCCACACCTACATCGTAATGCCGATCCACTGCCGCTCCGAAAAACTCCGCGGTCCGCGCCGCCTCTTCCGCCGCCGGAATATCGGCAGTGCCTCCGGTACATACCGCGACTTTACCCGGCAGGACAGGGCATGTTCCCCAATTGGAAGCAAGCACTTTGGAGACCGGGTCGTAATTCAGTTCAAGATTATTCTGCCGGAGATATTCAAACTGTTCCGGAGTACATCTGGTGCCCAGAGCCGGAATGTTCTGTTGCCGGAATGCCTGCATTATTTTCAAAAGCTGTTTTTCATCTTTACCCGGACAATAAACGGCTTCTCCGGTCCCGGTGCGGCCGGAACGGGTAACATCCAGTTTGGCAAATCCGAGATCTTTAAATTCTTCCATACTCTGTTATTTTTCCTGCAATGTAATTTGTTTTTCCAATGCGTGTACTGTCATCGCCTTTCCCGGTGCGGGGCAGACATACTGGCACGCTCCGCAGCCGATACACAAACTGGTATTTACCGGACGCGGTGAAGTATTTGCCCTCAAAGTAATTGCTCCGACCGGACACACTCCGGCGCAGCGTCCGCATTTTTCCCCCTCCTGAAATACAATACACTTAGTTGGATCAAATGAGGCTTCTGCAATTTTTGTTCTGCGTTTCAACTCCAGAGAAAGCGGTTTTATAGCTCCGGTGGGACAGAGTTGAGAACATGTATTGCAGTTATATTTGCAATTGCCCAGGGAGTAATCCAGCTTCACACCTTTTTTATCCGCGGCAGGAACGATGATGCCGGAGGGACAATTTACCGCGCACAGCTGACACGAGGTGCAGCGGGCGGCAAAATCCGCTGCATTTCCGGCTCCGGGGGGAAGAATTCTCAATTTTTCCATTGCAGTACGGGCGAATTTTACTGCCGCGCCTTTGGCTAACGCCACCCCGGCGACGGCTCCTCCCAGCAGAATGGATCCATTGATGATAAATTTCCTCCTTGAGACGTCTGTCGGAGCGGAAAAAATCTTGCGCTCCCGGGTGAAATGAATTGCCTCCACCGGACATGCCGCCAGGCACTCCAGGCATCTTACACAGCGTTCATTATCAATATTTCCGGTGGAAAAATCCACACATGAGGCCGGACAGACCCGGGCGCATTTACCGCATTTGACGCATTTTTCACTGATCTGCAAACGGAAAATTCCGTATTTTGCCGCCCAGCCGAGCAATGTTCCCGCCGGACACAGAACGGTGCAGAAAATTCTCTTTTTCCACACTGCCAGAACCGCGATCAATACCAGTGAAATAAATCCACCCGCCAGAAACGCTCCCCACATTCTGCCGAAGTTGGAATAGGGGTCAAGCAGCAGAAATCCGGTATTCGCCCCCGCCGCCGCCATGCTGACAATAACCGCAGTCAGCACCAGTCTGGTCTTTTTAAAATTTGATACCGAAACCTTTTTCCGCCTGGAAATCCAGATAAACAGATCCTGCAATATGCCGAATGGACAGCATATTGCGCAGTAAAAACGGCCGAAAATCCAGGCCGACAGCAGTATTCCAACGCTTATTGCCACGGCAGATACTGCCGCTCCCGCCAGACCGCTCATCAATGCCGGGGCAAACTGCAGATGCATGAGTTTTGCCGCCGCCATTCCGCCGAAACCGGTGAATACCGCAATACAAAGCAGGAATACGAAAATTGCCGCGGCAATCCGCAACCAACGCAAAACTCTATTTTGTTTCATAACTTGTCTCACCAATAATATGCCAATAACATCCTTGGGTAATTTAATACACAGTTTTATTTTCCGCCAATCAATTTTATGAAAAAAAAATCATTTTTTTTTGCAATGCTGCTTTTCAAATGCTATATTCAGGAACATTTATCCATAACAAAAATTGAGGATTGCTGATATTATGAATAAAGCTTTGGAACTTTTTGCTGTCAGACCGCGGAAATATAATTGTTCTCAATCGGTTGCCTGCGGTCTGGGCAGAGATGAACTTTTTGAAGAATTATCCTCCTGCGGCGGCGGGCAGGCTCCAGACGGGCTCTGCGGTGCGCTTTTTGCTGCAGAGCTTGTGGTTCCTGAGAAAAAAGAAGAAATCGCCGCCGGATTTGCAGAGAAACTCGGCAGCGTGCATTGTAAAGTATTGAAACGGGAACTGAATGTCCCCTGCGAGGAATGTGTCGCTTGCGCTTTCAGTTTGGCAGAAAAATATCTGTCAGAAAAAAAATGACCGCTTAACAGCGAACCAGTCCTTTAATGAAATTTCCGGCGTGACTTTCCATATCTGCGTTGGCCCGGTCAAACTCCTCCATGTCGTAAATGTGGGTGCCCATGCCGGTAAATTTCCAGAGTCCGGAAGAGAGCAGTTCCATTGCCCTTGCGCTCAGGCTGTTTTCGTAATCAATGCGTCTTTCGTGACAGTTGAGCACGTCCAGGGCTTTGAAGTTCCACAGTTTGAAATCAACTTCACGGAGAGAGTCATTGTGGTATCCGCCGACTCCGAGTCTGCCGTGGGCGCAAACCATTTTGCCTGCCAGTTCCAGGCCGTCAGGAGTACCGGAAAACTCCATTACCTTGGATAGTCCGACGCCGAAAAGGTCTGCGGCGTGCCCGTCCCGGGTGAGGTCAGGTTTGCGGATGGCCTCCCAGTCCAGAATATATTCTGCCGGAACTTCCTCCGGAGTGTAACACTCAGTTGCGCCCATTTTTCTGGCATTTTCCAAAGCTTCACGCCGTTTATCCACTGCGATAATGTGGAGATAGCCGGAGATTTTAAAAAGCGAAATAACCCCCAGACCCATGTAACCGCAGCCGACTACCGCGACCCGGTCTCCCGGCAGTTCCGGCATCAGTTTGCCTGCTGCGCTGAGAATGCAGTCCAGCGGTTCCGCCAGGGCATCTTCGTCCCGGACGTTATCCGGAACATGAACGGTTTTGGCTTCATCCATAACAATATATTCTTTGTAGCCTCCGCCGCCAAGTCCGGTTACCCGGTCTCCCGGCCGGAAATTCTTCACTGCTGATCCGGCCTTTGCCACTACGCCGACGCTTTCGTGTCCGAAAACATCGCCGGCTTTAGCGGTTGACCAGGGATACCATTCAGAGTGGCACATACCGGTATAAGTTACCTTTACCAGCAGCTGGTCCGGTTTGATATCCGGGATTGGCACATCAATAATTTTACTTTGCCGGGGAGCTGTCATTACGATCTGTTTCATAAATTTGTTTCCTTTATATTTCCAGGTTGAAAAATGAAACCTTGAAAACCTCATATGCTTAATATATATTACAAAAAAGGAATAACTTGCACTTATTTTGCAAAAAACTATGACTTTTCAATCAAAAAAAGAGAAAAATACAATGGCTGCCGCCATCCCGTCAAGAGTTTCTGTTGCTCCGGGGTGTCCGGTTGGCGGCTTGAATTTCAATATCCGGGGCAGCAATCCAGGAGTTGAACCCCACTTGCATCAGCTGCCTGAACTGGGATATTGTTACGAGGGGTCGGGTATTTTTGTGGTAAATGGCCGGGTATTTCCGTTCCGGGCGGGGGATGCTTTTATTGTCGGAGCAGGGGACATTCATATTGCCCGGGGGGATGATGCGGACCGGGCGCGCTGCGGCTGGATTTATTTCGATCCTGAATTTCTGGCGGGGCGGACGGCGGGAGATGCTTTGCCGCCGCTGCGGCTGGATGACGGTGCCGGAAGAAAAAATTTTACCAATGTTATTGCCGGAACGGTGCATCCGGAAATGGCTCACCTGATCCGGGAGGTAATTCATGAAGCCGGTGAAAATAATGAACGGCGTATCAATATAATCTGGATACGGCTGCTTCTGCTGCTGGAATTACTGGAAAAGGCATTCCCGCTGCCGCCGGGGGAGGGGGATGAACATCTGCCGTCAGAGATTAATGGGTTATCCATACAGCGTTACCGCGAACTGGAACGGCTGAAACCGGCGATGGAACAGATAGGTAAATCTTTCCGTCAGCATATTGAAATAAAGGATCTGGCAGGAAAATGTTTTACCAGTGAAGCAAATTTCAGGAAATTGTTTCACCGGGTATTTTCCTGTTCCCCTCGGGAATATATTTCCCGGCTCCGGCTCAATCTGGCGGCTTCCATATTAAAAAA
>CASECL010000050.1 GCA_949286445.1 uncultured bacterium
CAATCTTTCAGCCGCCGGTGCAATTCCTCCCGGATGGCGGCTTCGTTGAATTCAACGCATACTAAACCCGGATTGGGTTTATGGCATAGAACATAGTTTTTCTGATATAATTCGGCGCACTTGGCGGTATCCGACCAGGGTGAAACCGATATGGCACGGAGATTTTTCAATTCGGAAATATAGGAAAAACGGCTTTCCACCGGTTCACAACAGCCGTAATACACCAGACCGAAGTTTTCCACCACCCGTTTCTGATACGGCCAGATGAATTCGCCGAACATTTCCGGAGATACCCCAACCGTCTCCTGGGACTCCGCCAGTCCCCAGAGCTGACTTACCTTGACGTCACCGTCGCCGGGTTTGAAATAAGACGGCAGTTCATCAGTCAGTCCCCAGCTTCCGGAACCGACCAGATTGTTTCCGGCGTTGTAGAAGAGGAGTTTTTCTTCTTCCGCCAGTTTCAGGTAATTCAATGCTTCATCGGAGAGAAATTTCATCAGCCGGTGAATGTTTTCCGGTTCATCAAACATGCCGAAGAGTAATTTTTCCATGCTGATAAGCGAAATAACATCCCGGGTCATGCCGAAACTCCAGCACCCGTAACCGGGTTGAGGCAGAACATTCAGAATGTCGCCCAGTGCCTCCCGGGCAATTTCCATACGTTCCAGAGTTGCCTTGCGGTCAAAGGCAAGTTCGCGGAAACGCAGTTTATCTATATCGGTATCCAGATTTTTCAGTGGGGGGAGTTCTTTCCAGGCTCCGGTTTCATCTTCCGGTTTTATTCTTTCTGCGGTAACTCCGAAATTATTTTCTCCTCTTACTGCCGGAATAAAGAGTTCACCATGGTAGGGTTGATCACTGTTAAGACTCTGGAGAAAGAGGTTCATTGCCATCTGCTGTTCCAGACTGCGGGCGAAATCATCATGACACTGCAGCGGATGGAGTTCAAAATACTCCCGCCAGGAGCCTTCCGGGGAGATCAGAATCAATGGTTCAGCGGAAGAAAGGCTGTTCATTGCCCTCCATTTTGCTTCCAGTATTCTGGTTCTTTCGGAATCGGCGAAGGGGCGGAGTTCACTGGCAAGCCGGCGAAGTATCTCACGGTCATGATCATCAAACCTCATAATTGAACAACTCCTTGATTGCTTTCCTGTCCTTTGGGTATTGCCCTCTTCTGTCCGCCGGTGCGGTCAGAAAAATGTCATTGCTAAAACATCACTGCAACTCAGCTTCAAAAGACTGTAAATAGTCCAGCACTTCTCCCCAGTTCTGCGGGCGTTCCTCCGGGTCTTTTGCCAGCAGGGCAAAAATGAAATCCCGCCAGGCCGGCGAAATATCTGAACGCCGCTCCAGTATATCCGGAGGTGGCGTTTCCAGGTGCATTTTCAATACATCATCCATTTTCCCCTCAAAGGGAACTTTCCCCGACAGTAATTCAAACAGCATCACCCCAAAACTGTAAAGATCAGTTTTCAACCCGAATTTATCTATTTCGCCCCGCACCAGTTCCGGCGGCGCATAGGCAGGAGTAGCCATGATGTCGGAAAAATTTTTCTGATTTTCCAGTTTTGCCAGCCCCAGATCCGCCAGTTTGATTGCCCCGTCCGATTTCCGGATCAGCACATTGGCCGGCTTAAGATCGCCGTGGACAAACTTCATGCCGGCGTAAGCGTAATACAGCCCGCCCGCCACTGCCGAAGCAATTTCCCATACCGTGCGCTCCGGCAGCTGTTTCTCTCTGAAAAGGTAATCTTCCGCCGTTTCCCCCTCCACCAGCTCCATGGCAAAATAAAGGATTTTATCCTCTGTCACGCCCAGATCGTATATCTGCACAACATATTCGCTGCAAAGTTTTGCCCCCGCCCGGGCTTCGCGGAAAAAACGCTCCATATATTCCCGGTCGCCGGATTTGTCGGAAAAAAGTATCTTCAATGCCACCATCCGGCCCAGGGAAAGCTGTTCCGCTTTGCACACCACGCCGTTCGCGCCGCGGCCGATTTCTCCGATCACCCGGTATCCTCCGATGGTTTTGCCGGTGTAATCATCAGTTTTGTTTTTTTCTTCTGCCATGGAATATGCCGTATATTGTTTTTCTGATTACCGGTGAATATAACATAATTCATTATTTTTTTCAATCCGCCGACTGGAAAAAAGTATTATTTAACGTATATTACATATTGGAATATAAATTGAAATTCTACTTTACTGTGAAAGGACAGGTATTATGTTATCCAAAGACAGTCTTAAATTCTTTTCCGAATTCATGAACAGCGCGTCTCCCTCCGGCTACGAAGAGGAGGCCGCCGCCGTATTCCGCGCCCGCCTGGGGAAATACTGCGACAGGGTCGAAACCGATGTGATGGGAAATACTGCCGGAGTGCTCAATGGCGATGCCGGAGTGAAGGTAATGCTGGCAGGTCATTATGATGAAATCGGTTTTCAGGTGGTTTACATTTCTGACGAAGGTCTGCTCTATTTCCGGCCCAATGGCGGAATTGACAAGTTGAACGTGCCTTCTACCGAGGTTGACGTGCTCACCGCCTCCGGCCGGGTGCCGGGCGTGGTCGGGAAAAAGCCCATTCACCTGCTCAAGGGCAGTGAACGGGATACTCCGCCGGATCTTTCCGATATGTGGATTGATATCGGAGCGGAAGACAAAGCCGCGGCGGAAAAACTGGTTTCCGTCGGCGACCCGGTGGTGATGCGGGCCAATTTCCGGATACTGGGGGAAAACCGGGTGATGTCCAAGGGCATGGATGATAAAGTGGGTGCTTTTATTGTTGCTGAAGTAATGCGCAATCTGGCAGGCCGCAAACTCAATGTGGCGGTTTACGGCGTAGGCACCGTGCAGGAAGAGCTGGGTTTGCGCGGCGCGACGGTAAGCGCATTCGGCATCAATCCGGATATCGGCATTGCGCTGGATGTGGGCTTTGCCACTGACATACCGGACATACCCAAGAAGCTTCTCGGCGACGTCCGTCTGGGCAAAGGACCGGAACTCAGCCGCAGCGCGGACAACAACGTGGTGCTGGGAAAAATGATCCGCAAAGTTGCCGCCAAACATAAAATACCTTATCAGGAAACGGCATCCCACCGGGCCTCCGGCGGCACTGACGCAGCGCAGATACAGCTGACCCGTTCCGGGGTGGCGACAGCACTGCTGAGCATTCCCAACCGCTACATGCACTCCCAGGTGGAAATCTGTGATTTGCGGGATATAGAATATTCCATTAAACTGCTGACCGAGTTTATCGCTTCGCTTACCGGCAAAGAATCATTTATCCCCGGAATCGGCGACAAGTGAAAAAATTACCTCCCCGGCTCAGCACCAAAAATTTACAGCGTTATGCCCACACCCAGACATTCAACCGTCTGGCCGGCAACCGCAAACTGCGCGGTTTGCGGTACCGTGACCGGATCGCCGGAGAAAAACTGGCTTGGGTGATGGGGGCTTTTCTGCTGGTTTATCTGCTGGTTGGAGGGTTTTATACCATATTTTGAATAATGCGTAACGAAGATTTTTATCACAATGATTTTGTTCAGACCGGGACGGATTATGCCTCGCCGGAAGAAGTCGCTTGCTATGATGAAAGAATGCGCCGTTTTCGGGATGTTGAATCGGAGAATCGTCTTGTCAGTGAACTCTTGGAGTTGAAGCCAACTGATCGTATACTTGAGATCGGTTCCGGCACTGGAGCGTTTTCCCGTTTTGCTGCGACGCGTTGTACTGAAGTTGTCGGAGTTGATATTTCCGAAGTAATGAACATTTATGCCGCACGCCGGGCGGACGAGGAAAGATTAGAAAATGTTTTTTTCCGCCGCGGCAGTTTTCTCAGTTTTGATTTCCAGCCGGGGAGTTTTGACGGTGTGGTAAGCAGTCTGGCGTTGCATCATCTTTCCGATGTGTGGAAGCATGTCGCTCTGGAGCGGGTGGCTGCTGTACTGAAACCAGGAGGAATTTTAGTGTTGGCGGACGTGGTTTTTTGCCCGAGAGCAGAAGAAAACTTGCTGGATTATTTTGCCCGGATAGTTAGGCTTGCACCTGGGAGCCGGTCAAATTTTGCCAGACATATAGCTGATGAATTCAGTACTGAAAACTGGATTATGGAAGGGTTGCTGGAAAGGGCTGGATTTACCATTGCTGCAGATATCTGTCAAAATGACTTCATGCATTTCTACAAATGTGTGAAAAATCCGCAGAGAGAATAATGGATGGTATTGTCATGTAAGTGATGATATAGAAAATAGCGGCAGAGTTCTCTGGAGCTGGAGGTTTATGAATATTTAAAAAAGTAATTGCTGATTTGTCATAATGAGGTAAGTTAGGTAATAAAGTCAGGATTTTTAAAATGAAATCACAGCCATCCCATAGGAAAAGAAAAAGTTGAAAGATGATGGTTCTGGATGCAACTTATATTTCAGCAAAAAAAACAAGGAG
>CASECL010000051.1 GCA_949286445.1 uncultured bacterium
TACCTGCTGCTTTTTGCCACCAACAAAATTGATATCAGTACCGCGGTAAAAACTTTCAGCCATCTGATGCGCCTGCCGCTGGACTTTTTCGAACGGGTTCCCTCCGGGGTGCTGCTCAAACACATGCAGCAGACGGAACGGATACGGGGGTTTCTCTCCGGCAATCTGTTTTTCACCATACTGGAAATGTTTTCCCTGGTGATTTTCGTACCGTTTCTGCTGCTTTACAGCTGGCAGCTCACCTTGGTAGTGCTGAGTTTTTCAGTACTGATGGCAATAGTTATTGCCTTGCTGATCAAGCCGTTCCAGCGGCGGCTCCACGAGCTGTACCAGGCAGAGGGAAAACGCCAGAGCATGCTGGTGGAAGCCATCCACGGCATCCGTACCGTGAAATCTCTCGCGGTGGAGCCGGTGGAGGAAAAATCCTGGAACGATACGACCGCTTATGCGATCAACTGTTACTTCAAAGTCGGCAAAATATCCATCACCGCCAAGAGTATAAGCCAGTTTCTGGAAATGTCCATGGTGGTAACCGTCATCTGGGTGGGGACGCTGATGGTGTTCAGCGGCGAACTCAGTATCGGAGCATTAATTGCGTTTCAGATGCTTTCCGGCCGGGTGACCGGGCCGCTGGTTAAACTGGTGGGGCTGATACACGAATATCAGCAGATCGCCATTTCAGTAAAAATGCTCGGCGTAGTGATGAATACCCGTCCGGAGCCCATGGGAGGCGGGGTGCGTACTCCGATCCGCGGACGCATAACTTTTGAGAACGTATCATTCCGTTACGCTCCGGAATTGCCCATGGTGATCAAGAATTTTGATCTGGACATCCAGCCGGGTCAGGTTATCGGTATTGTGGGGCGTTCCGGCTCCGGAAAAACCACGCTGACCAAACTTCTGCAGGGGCTTTATCCGGTAAATCAGGGGGTAATAAAAATCGATAACGTGGATTTGCGGGAAATCGACAAAGTACACCTGCGTTCCGGCATCGGCGTAGTGCTGCAGGAAAATTACTTTTTCAGCGGCACGGTGCGGGAAAACCTCTGTCTGACCAAAAAAAGCGCAACACTGGAGGAAATTATTTACGCCTCCAAACTTGCCGGAGCGGATGAATTTGTGCAGAATCTGCCCAAAGGTTACGACACCATGCTGGAGGAAAACGCTTCCAACCTTTCCGGCGGTCAGAAACAGCGTCTGGCAATTGCCCGCGCGTTGCTGACCAATCCGCCGATACTCATTTTCGACGAAGCCACCAGCTCGCTTGACCCGGAAAGTGAAAATGTCATCCAGGAAAATCTGGCCGCTATCGCCAAAGGCCGTACCGTGCTGATTATTTCGCACCGCCTCTCCATTGTCAGCGGAGCAAATAAAATTCTGGTAATCGACAAAGGTGAAAAAACTGATTTCGCCTCGCATCAGGAACTTCTGAGCCGCGACGGCGTTTACAATGAGTTCTGGAAACAGCAGATGGAACGCCACCCGCGGCGTCAGCCCGCTCCTGCGGCGGCAATCGGAACCATCAGCACCGGAACCGGGAAAGCGGGGTATTCGTTCAAATGAGCAAAAATAAATGTTGTCTGGAAAAATCCGCCATCGAGTATCAGCCGGACGCCATTGAACTGGCCAACCAGCGTCTTCCCTGGTGGGGACGTCATGGATTGCTGTGGATGGCACTGTTTTTTGCCGGAGCCATGCTCTGGGCATGTTTCAGCGATATGGATATTATCGTCGAGGGCATCGGCAAAGTGGTTTCCGCCGACCCGCCGATAACCATGAAGCCCTGGCAGACTACGGTGATTGAATCGGTCGATGTCAAGGTGGGTGACCGGGTAAAAGCGGGTCAGACCCTGATAACCTTTGACCCCACGCTGGCGCAGGCGGACGAAGAAAGACTGACCAAGGACCGGAATATATATACCGCCCAGCTGGAGCGGCTGAAATGCGAGTTTGAGGGCAAACCTTATCTGCCTTCCAATATCACCAATCCGGATGTGGAACGCCAGTTTGCGCTTTACAAACAGCGCAAGAGCTTCTATGATGAAAAGATGAAATACTATGACAGTTCTATCAAACGCATCGACGAAGCCATGTCCAGCAAGCGTGTCACTCTGGCCAATCTGGAACGCCAGCTGGAAGCCATCAATAAGATAATGAGCATGTACACTGAGCTGCTCTCCAAGGAAGCTACCAGCACAAAAGAATACCTCCAGGTGCAGATATCCAAATTGCAGGCGGAAGCGGAGACCGACTCCACCCGGAATTCACTTCAGGAGTATGAACAGGCCCGTCAAACCACCATCGCGGAAAAAAATTCTTTCATCCAGGAATGGAAGCAGAATGTGTCCGAACAGCTGATCACGGCGGATAAATATCTCAATGACACTTTGAAATCACTGGACAAAGTAAAAATGCAGGAGTCCTATGTGGAACTCAAAGCTCCCAGTGAAGCAATGGTGCACGAGATTGCCTCCTTTTCCAAAGGTTCGGCAGTGCGTGAGGCGGAGCCGCTGATAACCCTGATCCCCCTGAATGGAGAAATGCTGCTTGAAGCGGAAATTCCCACCCGGGATATCGGCAAAGTAAAGGTCGGAGACCAGGTGCGGATCAAGCTGACGGCGTTCCCCTATCAGAAGTACGGCACACTTGAAGGGGAAATCGTCTCTATATCTGAAGATGCCTTTACCCAGCAGTCTCAGCTCAATGAAGATATCGGCAAAACCAATGCCAGGGCATTTTACCGGGCGCGCATCCGTTTTACCAGTAAAAAACTGCGCAATCTGGATGAATTCCGCTTAATTCCCGGCATGGAGGCTCAGGCGGAGATAAAGGTGGGCAAACGCAAGGTAATTGAATACCTTATCTACCCCCTGATCAAATCGCTGGATGAAGCCGCCCGTGAGCCCTGATAGTCCAGAATAATTAAATTACAGCAGCCGGAAGATGTAAATTCTCCGGCTGTTTTTTTGCGTTTCCGGCATACCGGTTAATCTTCTGCATTGAGCCGGATAATTTATCATTATCCGGCATAAAATCTGAATTTACCGCATTGAAAAGAGAAAAATACCATTATCGTTCATACTTCAATCACTGGGAAAAATACGGTTCAAAGTGTATATTATAGAACAGTTTTTGATTGATCCGTAACAAACCGTGTTCCTCCGGGTCCGGCAACGATGCCGGGAACGGGAAATTTTCCCCGGAAATCCACAGAAAAATGGAGTCAAGATGAAGACCAGAGACATTATTAAATCAGTTATATTTGTGCTTGTTGCCGCCGCTTTTTTTGCGGTTCCGATGTGCCGGAAAGCCAGCCGGGATTACGCGCCGGGAATTGCGGTAATCGCCGGTATAGCATTCTCTATTATTATCGGCAATCCGCTGCAGAAATATACGGCAAAACTCACTTCTCCGCTGCTGGGAGCCACCATTGTCGGCATGGGCTGCGGGATGAATTTAATCAATGTTCTGCGCGCCGGAGCCAACGGTATTGTTTACACGGTAATCGGCATTGCCGCCGGTATCGGGCTCGGTGTTTTCCTGGGTAAAAAACTTAAACTGAGCCGGGATTCCATGTATCTGGTCAGCGTTGGCACCTCCATTTGCGGCGGCAGTGCCATCGCCGCGGCGGCACCGGTGCTGAAGGCAAAAGCACATGATATAGCATTGGCATCGGCCACGGTTTTCGCCTTGAACGCAGTAGCCTTGCTGGTTTTTCCGGAAGTGGGACGTGCGCTGGGCTTCACCCAGGAACAATTCGGTTATTGGGCGGCACTGGGCATACATGATACCAGTTCAGTAGTCGGAGCCGGATTTGCCTACGGAGAAACCGCGCTGGAGGTGGGGACCACGGTTAAACTGGCGCGCGCACTCTGGATTGTGCCGGTAACCATTTATCTTTCCTGCTTCGTGGCCGATCCGGAACCGGGGCAGAAACGCAAAATCCAGTTCAAGATGCCCTGGTTCATCCCCTGTTTTCTGGTTGCCGCGGCAATTGTCACCTGGATTCCGGTCACTGCCGGCGCAGGACAGGTGGTAAAGGAAATCTCCAAGTATCTTATGATCACCACGCTTTTCCTTATCGGCTCAAACTTGAGCAAAGACAAACTCAAAGAGCTGGGGTTCAAACCGGTTCTGCACGGTATTATTCTCTGGCTTATACTCGCCACCGGATGGTGTCTGGCCATCTGGGGAAATCTGGTTAACTGCGCAAAATAATTCAATTTCGCACATTTTTTTGCATCTCCGGCAGGGAAAATGCTTTTTCCCGCACCGGAGATATTTTTTTTTAACGGCCTGCCAAGAAGGTTTTGCAAAAGCGGAAATCTCAAAACTGAACTGGTAAAGGGATAAAACCTGTTCCGGTAAATTTCCGGATGCCGGATAACCGTCAGAAGCGGGTTGACAAAATTTTACATCGTGCTATATTCTCAACCGGGCAGTGACATACATACGGAGAATAATGACTATGGGATTGCGTTTTCAGCGGCGGATAAAAATATTGCCCGGAGTAACTCTCAATCTGAGTAAATCCGGCATTTCCACCTCTGTGGGAGTGAGAGGAGCCAGGGTAACTTTCGGTAAAAAAGGCACCCGGACCACGGTGGGACTCCCCGGAACCGGAATATCTTACACCAAATACCGGAGAAGAAAATCATCCGGTGAAGCGGTTCCCTTTCCGGCATCACGGCAACAATCTTCCGGGAACGGCATCTCACCGGAAGAAAAATCAACTTGTACTTGCGAATACCACCGTCCTGAAGCGGAAGCAGCGGATAAAGCCGGGCAGACTTCCGGCACATTGTCCTGTTGGGAGATTACAATATTAACTGCAGTAATTGCCGGAGGAATTCTGCTGCTGGCACTGCTGCTGCTTTAGCAACAGCATTCTCCGGCGGCTTTTACGCTTCTTCCCGATACAGTTCAGCAGTAAGCCGGATAAAATCAGCCACGGACAGGCGATCCGGACGGGTTTCCGGAGCAATCTCCGTGCGTTCCAGAGCCCGGCTGACCTTTTCTCTGGAAAAATTAAACGACAGCACCTTGCCGATCTGTTTCCGCCGCTGGAGAAACAGTGACTTTGCCACCCCGGATATCCGGCGGAACTCCTCCCGTGATGGGCGTTCAGCTTTCAATTTGAAACCAGCCACGGCTGATTCCACCTTCGGAGCGGGGAAAAATACTTCCGGAGGAACGGAGCGGAGAATTTTTATTTCATAATACAGCTGAGAACGCACACTCAGTGCGCCGTAATCCTTGCTTCCCGGCGATGCCGCCAGCCGGTCCGCCATTTCCCGCTGAAGCATAAAATACATCTCCTCCGGCAGCCGGGTGTTCTCCAGCATCCGGACAATGAATATACTGCTTATGGAATAAGGCAGATTGGCGATGGCCCGGAAACTTTCCCCCTCCGGCAGGATTTTTCCGTAATCCACCCGGCAGGCATCATCTTCGGTAAGAAAGAAATTCTCATTTTTTATATTATTTCTTAGATATTCCGCGATCCGGTGGTCGAACTCCACCGCGTAAACCCTGGCACCGGCATTGAGCAGTTTTGAAGTTAATGCCCCGAATCCGGGCCCGACTTCCAACACCGTTTCGCCCGGCTTAACCCCGGCGTCCCGGACAATGGAATCAAGCATATTTTCATCCAGCAGAAAATTCTGTCCCAAGCCCCGCCCCGGCCGCATTCCGATATCTTCCAGACGGGAAAGCAGTTCTTTTTTATTCATCTCAATCCTTGAATTTAATGTGAAAACGTGTTAATGTAATATCATTATGGAAGATTTACAAATCATTGAAGTTGCCGCGGCAGTGATTTTCCGCGGAAAAAATGTTTTAATCTGTTCCCGCCCTCCGGACAAGCCGCCTTACGGCTGGGAGTTTCCCGGCGGGAAAAGAGATCCCGGGGAAAGTATCAGCCAGTGTCTGGTGCGTGAACTGCAGGAGGAACTGTCTCTGAAATGCACAGTGCACGGTGAAATGGGCAGAACCGGCTTCACCCGGCCGGACGGGAAACGGGTTGAGATAATTTTTCTGGAAACAAGTATAGCCGATGACGCGGAAATCATTCCCCGGGAGGGACAGGAGTTCCGCTGGTACAATTTCGGCAGTCTGGAACAGGCCGGATTACTGGAGCCGGATTTGGAATTTGCCGTTTTTTTGAAAAAACTCTACAATAAAAAGTTCCCGGATACGTTTATATGAGTGAGATGGAAAATTTTGACGACGCCGAACTCATACGCATTTATCTCCGCGGAGACGAAAAGGCTTTCAATATTCTGTACGAAAGATACCGGACCGGTCTGTACGGATATTTGAATATGCTGCTTTCCGGACGCACCGCGGAGGCTGATGATATATTCCAGCAGACCTGGCTGAAAGCGATCACCCGGCTGGAAAATTACCGGGAAGAGGGAAATTTCCGGGCGTGGCTGTTCCGGATAGCCCGTAATTTAACGCTGGATCGCTTCAGAAGTGTTTACTTCCGGCCGGGGGTGATGCTGGATATCGACTCGGAAAATTTCCGTGAACTCGAGGACGGAGAAGAGATCCGGCCCTGCGCCGGAATGGATGAGGAATTTTTTTCAGAGAAACTTACTGCCGCAGTTGAAGAATTGAGCTGGGAACAGAAGGAAGTATTCCTGCTGCGGTCACAGAATTTAAGTTTCAAAGAGATAGCAAAGCTGCAGAACTGTCCGGTGAATACCGCGCTCGGCAGGATGCAGTATGCTATAAGAAAATTAAGGAGCAAGCTGAAAGGAGTAGCGGAATGAACAATCATCTCAAAACTTTCACGCCGCCGCCGGAAATAGATGCCATAATCAAAGAAGCGGCCAGACGGGAGATAACTGCCCGCAAATTGCGCCGCCTCCGCCGGAAAGTATTTGCCACCGCGGCAGTTGCCTGTCTCGGGGTGGGAGTATTTTTCTATGCGCTCGACCGTGAGGCGGAAAAAACGGCACTCCAGAATGAATACCTGGCCCATTGGGATACCAATTCACTGGAGAATGATGTTTATGCTTTGAATCTGACATTGGACGGCAGCCGTTCAATGCTGGTAGGTCTTGAGTGATAATGGTGGGAAAACAATGGAAATGAAAAAGATTTTATTATTTATTTTAGCCGTTTTTGTCATGCTTCCGGGGCGGGGAGCAGAAAAAGACCGGCAGGAAGAACCCCCGTCTTCGCCTCCCCCGATGCCGCCGGTTCGGGAGAAAATGCCGCCGCCGGAAGCCGGCAAGATGCCGCCGCCGGAAAAAGATGGTAAAAAACCTGCCCGGCGTTTTACCGACCGGAGTGTGTGGCGCGTACTGCAGACGTTCCCGCCGGAGGAACGCAAGGCGATGCAGAAAATGCAGCGGGAAAATCCGGATGAATTCAAACGGCTGATTTCCGCCAAGCAGGAGGCAATGCAGAAAGCCGAACAGGCCAGAATAGAAAAGACCAGAGCATTAGTCAAAATCTGCCGGGAAGGCAATTCCGAAGAACGGGAAAAGGCAGAAAAAGAGCTGCGTGAAATGGAAAAAAATGAATTTCAGCGCAGATTGAACTTTCTCCGCCGTCAGCTGGGAGACGCAAAAAAAGCAGTTGAGCATATCGGAAAAGAACTGGAATTCCGGGAAAAAAACGCCGATAAAATTATTGATGCCCGGGTAAAAATGCTGATTGAAGGGCGGAAAAAGCAGAAAAAAGCAGA
>CASECL010000052.1 GCA_949286445.1 uncultured bacterium
GCCCGATCACCCCCGCCAGCCATCCCGGCAGCAGACGCTGAAACATCTGCATATCCTCCCGGCTTCTCCGGCTGTTGCCGATGCAGTTGGTGGTCTCGCTCTGCTGATGTATCCGGTGCGCCATAAGCGCGCTCCGGAGAAAAACAAATGCCCCCGCTTTTTCCGCCAGTCTCACCCAGGCATCCCAGTCCAGATCCACCTTGTACTCCCGGTCAAACTCAAAATCCGGCACCGCGGTACGGTGCAGCGTTACCGCCGGACAGCAGATGGTGTTGCCAAACGAAAGAAACAGACGGCGGAAAAAATTGTTTCTCCAGACGCTTTTGACAAAATAAGGCAATAAAAGCAGACGCTTTACCGTCAGAAGCAAATTCCATTTCACCGGGCGGTTTTCCCGCAATTCAGCATAGTCGGTGAAAATAAGTACATTATCCGGATGCTCCATACCTTTGCGCAAAACTTTCTCCCGGTAATCGGGAAAATATACATCATCCTGATGCGCCAGAGTTACATACTCCGCCTCGCCGGCACACTTGAGGGCGAAATTCCAGTCCGCCGCGATGCCTCCCCCCTTTTCCGGATTGACACAGTAGATGAAACCATAATCCCTGGCAACGCTTTCAATGTATTCCGACGGGGTGGAGGTTGCCAGCAGAACTTCCCAATCTTTCTTCTCTCCTTCTCCGGCTCTGCCCCGCTGCTGCCGGAGCGATTCGGCGCAGTCCCTCAGATAAGGACTGTCTCCGTATGCGACAATTACAAATGCGTGAAGCATGAAATTTTCACTCCTTTTCGGCACGTTCTTCCAGCTGTTTAATTTTCTTTTCCAAATTCAGCACCCGGTGCCGCAGCAGCCCGCTCTCCTGACTCAGCTCTTTAATCTGTTCCGACCGGCTGGACTGCAGAATTGAATACTGCAGCAAAATCAGGAATATCGCCACAAACAACGCCAGAAACAGCGATGCCGGAGGATAATAAATCCCGATCCGGGGTGAAATATAGGTTATCGGCCACCAGAGCAGAGACAATATCAGAAAAAATATTCCGGTTCCCACCCACAGCAGCGCGTAGGCCTCCTTGAGTTTTCTCCGGCGCACCGCCTCAAATACAATAAACAGATATATTAAACTGCCGATAATTGCGACGATTTGAAAACGGATGAACATCTTACTTTACCTCCTCGCTCTCCGGCATGACCGCTATTTTCGGCCGCAATGCCACCATAAATACCGAAAACAGCACTTTGAACATAAAATAAAAAGATCTCTTTACATTGATGGACGACTTTCCGGACTGCCGTTCACGCATTTTCACCGGCACTTCGCAAATCCGGAAATCATTGCACCCCAGCAGCACCACCTCTTCCGGTTCCGGATAGTCAAAAGCCGGGTAATGCAGTTCCATAAAACGCAGACTTCTCCGGTTATATGCCCGGAATCCGGAGGTATTGTCGGTAATCAACTGACGGATCAGCAGTGAATTCACCACCCGGAATACCGCAATTCCCATCCGCCGGAAAAAACTTGACTTGAAGCCGCCGTCGTCATCCACCAGAAAACGCGATCCGATCACCACATCCGCCCAGCCCTCTTCCAGCGGCCGGATAAGGTCGATGATCTGATCCGCCGGGTGCTGCCCGTCTCCATCAAACTTGACCGCATAACGGTAATGCCGCCGCACCGCGTATTTAAACCCGGTCTGCACCGCTCCGCCGACACCCAGATTAACCGGCAGCGTCACCACTTTTGCCAATCCGGTTTTATCGGCGATTTCTCCGGTGCCGTCACAGGAGTGGTCGTCCACCACCAATATGCACGCGCCAGGCAGAGCCGCCGCCACATCTTTTATAACGCCAACAATGTTCCCCCCTTCGTTATAACACGGGACGATAACACATATATCGCGGTTGTCAATCATTTTTGTCCTTCACTTTCCTGCGAAACATGATCACTTTATCAGAAAAAGGATTTTCCTTTACTTCCTCCACATCCGGCCGGCGGCGCATAATCGACAGCCACACCCGGCTGGCAGGACTGAATATCGCCGCATCAAAGGTTGAAAAAGTTACCGGATTGAGCAGCGGCCCCAGTGATTTATGCACCGGGTCGGATTCACTCCAGAAACAAATCTGGCTCTGGGTGGATTGATACATCCGCAATTTCCCCGGTTCTTCCGGATGGAAAAGTTCCCGGTGTTCCTTTATCCACCGTCCCGCTTCACGCTGGTAGGCGGTGCTCCGGTCAAGCGCGGGACGGATGGCGCGCACCACCTGATATCCTCCCAGCAGCACCGTAAGAACAATAAACATCCACCTTAAGTTCCGGGAACAGAAAAAATCCCGTACCAGTACAAAGCCATTCACCGAAAAAACCATCAGCAGCAAAACATTGACCATATAGTAACGCGGCGAACTTACCACAAAATAAAACAGTCCGCTGTTGAACAGCACCAGCAGCAGCAGTACATTGTATTCCGTCTTCCAGCGTCTCCGGTTCAGCAGAAAAACCACCCCCACCACTCCAAGTATGAGATAGGTATAAAATCCCCCCTTGATATTGTCCACAATCACCCGGGAAAGCGATCCGGATATTTCTTCTTCCACTGACGGCTCCGTGGCAATCATCAGTTCTCCGGCGTCCCGGATCGGAGTGGAAGACAATTCTTCAGCGGCAGGGGGGATGATGTGACCGGTTTTCTCTCCGGAATTGTGTTTATTCCAATTTTCAAACTGCGCACTCAATGCCATTGCCACCCGGTAGTCCGGCACTGCGTATCCCACCTGGATATAGTTCTGCACCAGCCGCGGCGACATGAAAAGAAGCGAGGTGAAAATCAGCAGCAGAGCAGAAAAAATCAATCCTTTGAGTTTTCCCCATTCCAGACTGAAATCAATTTTTCGCCAGTAGAGAAAAACCAGTGTCACTCCCAGGAAAAACGCCACTGCCAGTCCTTCCCCCCGGGACATGGACAGCCCCGCCAGAGCCAATCCCAGCGCCCATAAGTTACGCCGCAGGTCCGGGTGGTAGAGATATGTGAAAATCAGCACCAGAGAGAGGATAACAAAAAAGTTGCGCGCCGAATCCGGCATTCCGGTACAGCCGTTTTTCACCAGCGGCGGAGCCAGAATATACATCAGTGCCCCCCAGGAAGCGTGTTTCCGGCTCAAATGGCGTTTCAGAAATTCATAAAGCGGCAATGCCGCCAGAGTATAAAAAGTACCGGACACCAGCTGTATTGCCGCAAAAGGCGATACTTTCAGACAGCATAGCAATCCTGCCAGCGTCGTCTGCAACGGCGGCAGACCCGGGTAATAGGCCCGGCTCCAGTTTCCGGCGGCAAATTCCCGCGCCATGTAGCCGTAACAATTGGCCACATCATGAGGTACGGAGATATTGAAAAAAACATAAAACAGCGTGAAAAACACCCCGCACCCGCAGGTCAGAAACATTACCGGCCTGGGGTTTTCAAAAAAGCGTATAATTTTGTCTGCAATAAAACGCATTGTTACAATTTTTTTCACACGTTTATGTCAATTTTACCGGACAGCTTCCACTACTGATGCCGCCCACCCAGTGAACCGCGGGCGGAACGTCCGGAATTACCGGAACGCGGCCGGGATGACGAATGCGGCCTTCCACCTTTCCGCTCTCCAGTGCCCCTGGAACTGCCCGGATAAACCGGATTTTTCACCGGTTCCGGCAGTTTCAGCCACTCCTCTTCCGGCAGCACACTGTGAAATTCAGTATTCAATAATTTTTCTATCCCCGGCAGATTGTAAGCACCGTATTCGCAGAGAAAACTCACGGATTTTCCGCTTTTCCCCGCCCGTCCGGTACGGCCGATACGGTGGACGTAATCCTCCGGCTGTTCCGGCAGGTCGTAATTGATTACCAGACTGACATCATCCACATGAATTCCCCGGGCCGCCACGTCGGTGGCGATCAGAGCCATATACTCCCCGGAACGGAAACGCTCCAGTATGGCAATGCGTTTTTCCTGGGAAACATCCCCGGAAAGCAGTGGAACATTCCAGCCGTATTTAGCCAGATCCCGCTGGAGGCGGATATTAACATCCTTGCGGTTGCCGAAAATCAGCACCCGGTGTCCGGCGTATTTTTGCAGCAGATGCAATGTCAACCCCAGTTTCTCCTCCCGGGATACGGTGTAGAAATGCTGTTCTATGGTATCGCCCACCAGATGTTCCGGTTCGCTTTCAATCACCGCCGGATCGGCCAGCCAGCCGGAACAGAGGTGCAGAATGCTTTCATCCAGCGTGGCGGAAAAAAGCAGTGTCTGCCGTTTTCCCTTGGGAGGGAGCGTATTGACAATTCTTTTCACATCCGGAATAAATCCCATATCCAGCATGCGGTCGGCTTCGTCAACCACCAGAAATTCACTGCGCCGGAAATTAAGACATCCCTGGCGCAGATAGTCAATCACCCGCCCCGGAGTACCTACCAGGAGGTCAATGGGCTGTTCCAGCTCCCGCATCTGCTTTCTGTAATCCATTCCGCCGAAGACCAGAGCCATCTTCAAACCGGTGTAAGCTCCCAGCACACCGGCATCCTTGTATATCTGCATTGCCAGTTCACGGGTGGGTGCCAGCACCAGGGCGCGGCATTCGCCGTTTTTCCGGTTTTCCGGCTCAGGCACGCTCAGCAGACGGGTGAACACCGCCACCAGAAAAGCTGCGGTTTTGCCGGTTCCGGTCTGGGCTTTGCCGGCCAGATCCCGCCCTTCCAGCAACGGGGCGAGGGTCAATGCCTGGATCGGAGTGCAATATTTGAATTTGGCCAGCTGAATACCGTACTGAACTTTCTCATCCAGAGGAAAATCCAGAAAACGCTTTTTCCCCTCTGCTTCAGGAACTTCCTCCAGTTTTTCCGGGCGGGGCGGAACTGTTTCCGCCGCATCGGCGGCAGCGGAGTGTCTGCTTTCCGGCTTTCCGGTTTTACCGGGTTTGCCGCCGGCTTCAGCTTTACTTTTTTTACCGGATTTATCCTTGTTTTTGCCGGATTTTTTACCGGTTTTTTCCTCGTTTACGGCGTGTTTTTTGCCGGACTTATCCTTATTTTTGCCGGATTTTTCTGATTTACCGGATTTACCGGATTTGCCGGAATGCTTTTTACCGGATTTATTTTTTGCTTTGCTTTCACTTCCGCCGCCGAAAATACTCAGCAGCGCATTTTTGATTTTCTCTAACAATTTTCCAACTTTCCTTTCAAAAATTTAATCAGGTCGTCCCGGAACTCCGGACGTTTCAGGGCAAACTCCACCGTATTGCACAAAAAAGAGAGTTTGTCCCCGATATCATGCCTTTTCCCCTCTATTTCCACGCCATACATTGCTTCGGATTTGAGCAGCAGCTTCATGGCGTCGGTAAGCTGCACCTCATTGTTTTTCCCCCTCCCCACCGCGGAAAGCGCGCCGAATATTCCCGGAGTAAACACATAACGCGACGCGATCGCCAGATTGGACGGAGCATTTTCCTTTTCCGGCTTTTCCACCAGTTCATCAAGCTTCAGAGCATTGCTCTTCAGCCCCTCCGCCGCCGAGCCGCCCACTACGCCGTACCGGCTGACCTTTTCCTCCGGCACTCTTTCCAGAGCCACCACCGAGCTTGCCGTGGCCTGAAATACCTCCAGCAGCTCCGCCAGCACCGGACGCGTTCCGGAACACACCGTATCTCCCAGCAGAACTGCAAAAGGTTCATCGCCGATAAACTCTTCCGCACAGCGCAATGCCCCTCCCAATCCATCCAGTTCATGCTGATAAACATAGTGTATCCGGGCAAGTGAGGAGATCTCCCGCAGCTGCCGGAGCAGTTCTGCCTTTCCGGAACTTTCCAGTCTGCTTTCCAGTTCAAAATCCGGATTGAAATGCCGGGCTATCGCCTCTTTTCCTGACGACACAATCATCAATATGTCGGTTATGCCGCAGGCGGCGGCCTCCTCCACCACATACTGGATTACCGGTTTATCCACCAGTACCGCCAGCTCCTTGGGCACCGATTTGGTAAAAGGCAGAAAACGGGTGCCGAATCCCGCCGCCGGAATAACTGCTTTGCGTATCAGCATATTTCGTACGCCTCCTCCATACGTTCCACAATTCTGGGGATAACTACTTCAATGCCATGTTTTTTCAATTTGGAACGGAGTTTTCCCAGCATCTTTTCGTCCTCGTAGGTGCCGATAATCGCCCCGCCGGAACCGGTGAATTTAGCCGAAGCTCCGGTACTTCTGGCCAATTCCACCATCTGACGGTTTTTCGCGCTCACCGCTCCGCCGCAGACTTTGCAGCGCAAATCAAAATTGCGGTTCAGATATTTTCCGATCGAGCCGTAATCGCCGTTTTCCAGCAGTTCCCGCACTTTTACTGACAATTCCCCCCACTCCTGCATGGCATCGAGCACTTCCGGTTTTCCTGCCTCAAAATCATCCCGCAGGCGGCTGTGCAGCACTTCAGAGCCCTCCGCCAGATCGGTACGGTAGGCAATATAAAGTTTGCAATCACTGCTGATCTTTATCGGGGTGTAACGGCCGAAACCGTGTTTTTCCATGTATTCCCGGTCAAAATCCATATAAACCGGCGTATTATACGCCTGAGCCACCCGGTCCTGCAGCCCGGCGGGAATACCCAGTTCATCCCGCTCCACCGCCAGAACCAGATTGGCCAGATGCTGCGGCTCGATCTTCACATCATAAAAAAGACACATCGCCCTTATCGCCGCGGTAATGATCGCCGATGATCCCGCCAGCCCCAGCCGGTTGGGAATATCCGAGCGGTAACGCACGGTGAAGTTCTTGTTTTCTATTCCGATATGGTTGACTTCCAGATACTCGTGAAATTTCTTTATCGCCGCCTTGAGCAGTCTTATGCCGCCGTAGTAACCGTAAAGCGAAATATCACGGCACAGTTCATCCATATTGGCAAAGGTATTATGATCCCGCAGCGACGGCAGCAGATCCAGCTCCGGACTTTCATAAAGCTCCACTGAAGCACAGTAATTGTTGAAAACGAAAGCAATCGTCTTGCCGAAATAACCGTCGGATGGGTTTCCCACCAGTGCGGCGCGCGGGAACGCTTTGCATTTATATATCATTTGGGCAACTTTTCCATTTTTTTTCAAAACCCGTGTAACGCAACGGATAATATAACCTCTTTTATTTGATTTTTCAAGTATTGCGTATTATATTCACTACCCGAACGTATGGGGGAATGAAATCATGTTCAATTATATTCAAAAGCTGTTTTATGCTGCCGGGGTGGTTTTCCTGTCCGCGGCGGCACTGCAAACCGGCGGGTGTTCAGCCGGTTCCGCGGAAAATGAAATTTACAACGGCAAGACAGGAGGGAAAAAAATGAATGGAATTGCTGAAAACACTTTGATCTGGGATGTCCGCACCCCGGAGGAATTTGCCGGTTCTCATGTTGCCGGGGCGGAAAATCATCCTTATGATCAGATTTCCGCTTCCAGCCTGCCGGAAAACCGGAATGCTCCAATATATCTTTACTGCCGCAGCGGCAGGCGGGCTTCAATCGCCATGGAGAAACTCCGCACTCTCGGACATCAGGGGAAAATGGAAAATCTGCAGACCCCGGAAAACGCCGCAGCGGTATTGGGACGCCAACTTGAAAAATAGCCGGTTTTGTGCTATATTATTTAAATTTGTTTTACTTACATTACCGGAAAGACTTTTTTGATTAAAGCAATATGGCAAAACTTGAATTCATAAGAAATTTCTGTATTATCGCTCACATCGACCACGGCAAATCCACCCTGGCCGACCGGCTGCTGGAAATTACCGGCACGGTGGCAAAACGGGATCTGCAGGAACAGCTGCTGGACGATATGGATCTGGAACGTGAACGGGGCATTACCATCAAATCCCATCCGGTGCGCATGACCTATCACGCCAAGGACGGCAACACCTATGAATTCAATCTGATCGACACCCCGGGACATGTGGACTTCACCTATGAAGTAAGCCGTTCACTGGGCGCGTGCGAGGGGGCTCTGTTGCTGATTGACGCCACCCAGGGGGTGCAGGCCCAGACGGTGGCCAATGTGAAACTGGCTTTTGCCCACAACCTTAAAGTCATTCCGCTGATTAACAAAATCGACCTTCCGGCGGCAAATCTTGAATTGTGTTACGAGCAGATGGAGGAAATTCTGGA
>CASECL010000053.1 GCA_949286445.1 uncultured bacterium
AAATGTGTATATTTTTGTTGACGGCTGGGGAAATCCGCTTTATTACCGTTGCCCGGGGAAAAAGAATCCGGAATCTTATGATCTATTTTCCACCGGTTCTGACGGGGCGGCCGGAGATGATAAGGAAGGCGATGATCCAAAGCTGCTCTATGATGTGAACAAGAGCGGTGGAAATACCTCATATACACTGAAAAACAATAACCCCGAGTTTGATAATAAAGAACATGATGATATGGGAACCTTTTAATTAACGTAATTCATATTTTTAGGAAAAGAAAAAGATGAAAAAACAGAAATTCACCCTTATTGAACTTTTGACAGTTATTGGTGTAATCGGTATTCTGGCGGCACTGCTTTTTCCGGCAGTGGGCAAAACGCTGGAGCGCGCCCGGATAACTCAGGCCAGAAATGATCTCATGACTTTGGTAAACGCGGTCAAGCAGTACGAAAACACCTATGGTGTTCTGCCGGTGGCAATTGCCAATGCCAATACAAGCAAGGCAGATTCGCTCTCCAACGGAGTGAACCGTTTCGGGGGGAAAGATTTTGAAACCGATGATTATGATAAACTTACCGTGGCACTTTCCCAGCAGAAGATGAAGATTGGCAACGGTACGGAATATGATCCGGAAACCAGTGCCGATGATAAAATAAAATATGTCAATATGCGGAAACTTCCTTTGCTTCAGCCGGGACGTGAGTTTTCCACCAAAGGTTATGTAGATCCCTGGGGCAACCGTTATGTACTTCTGATCAATGCCGGATATAACCGCCGCGGCCTGCAGCATCCCAAGGGAACCAGCGAAGCAGATCTGGTCGGCAGTGTCTTTGCTTATTCATTCGGCCCCAATGGTGAAGATGACGACGGTATGGATACCGGAACCAAGAGCGGGCACAATTGCGATGATATTACCAGTTGGACGAGCAAGTAATTGATTATCAATATGTTAAATTCTTTTTGAGTTGTAAGTCGTTAAAAATATAGGCTTTTTTCGATTTTTGATTTGAAAAAAACACTTCCCGTGGTATATTAATCTTATGCCGGCGGGAGGTGTTTTTTTCTGCAGGCAGTTTACCGGAAGCAGCCGCAGCGGATAAGGTATTGCGGCGGAGCGAAACATTTATTATTATGGAGAGAGACATGAAGAGTTTTGCTTTATTACTGGGAGTGTCGATGGCATTTTCTGCTGTCGCTTCGTTTGCTGAAGATTTTCGTACGTTGCCTCCGACCAAGACTGACCGGATAAAAGTTACAGACCGGGTCTGGAGCAAGACTCCGGGGGATGCGTCAGTATGTATATGGAAAGATGACAAACTGGCGGCGGTGTCTTTTACCATTGATGACAACTGGGTGAGCGATCATGCCTGGTGGGATGAAATGGGAAAGAAATACGGTTTCCGGGCGACTTGGTTTATTATCACTGCCAATGCTGATAAGACCGGTCAGTCGGCCTGGGACAGTTTTCAGAAGCTCAAGGATGAGGGGCACGATTTGCAGTCACATACCGTAAGTCATTTGAATAAAAATTACACCAAGGGGCTTGATGGTGATTACGGAGATGCGATAAAGGATATTGAGTCCAAAATCAAGGGTGCCAAGGTTATCTGCCTGGCCTATCCCGGCGGCAATGGGCGGGAGAAGAATAACCCTGATATTGCCATGAAATATTACTACGCCGCGCGCGGAACTGCAGGCCATAATAACCCGGTCGGTAAAATAAATTACCGTGAAACCAACAGTTTGAGCGGTACTATCGGCATGGAAAAGACTTTTGTCAACCGCCGCACCGGAAAGGAGGGGCCGCACTGGGCTTATGTGGGAGATACGATTGTCCCCGGCAAGCCGAGCTTCCGCAATTGGGTTTCTGTGCATTATCACGGGGTGAATACTCCGCAGAAGCGGGAAAAGGCGGAAAAAGAATTTCAGTTTCTCAAAGAACATGAAAAAGATTACTGGCTTGGCCTGTGGGCGGATGTGATCAAGTACGGTCAGGAACGGGATACAGCGGAGTTGAAAGTAGTGAAGAATACCGCTTCTGAAATATCTTTTACACTTACAGATAAGATGGTAAATGATATTTATGATTATCCGCTTACGATCAAGATTTGTGTTCCGTCCGCCTGGGGGACTGCCACTGCGGTTCAGAATGGCAAACCGGTGGAATGCCGCATGGTTGAACATGATGGAGCAAAATATGTATTTGTTCAAGCAGTTCCGGATCGCGGCGAGGTGACGGTGAGCGGCAAATAAGCAGTTTTTTCTGCTGGTTGCGGCGGGGGGGACGGTGAGCGGCAAATAAGCTGATTTCTGCTGGTTGCGGCGGGGGTGATGGTGAGCGGCAAATAAGCTGATTTCTGCTGGTTGCGGCGGGATATCTGAGGCAGTCTGATGTTGCGGGGGGCAGGTGATGACTGCAGTGGGTTGATATTGTTGTAAATGTCAAAAATAACAGAGTTTTACATTTAATACCATAAAAAACAAAAAAAGTAAGGAGAATTGAGAGATGGCAGTTCCGAAGAGACGTCAGTCCAAAATGAAAAAACGTATGCGCAAGGCAGCCAACCGTTATGAAGGTGTACAGGCTACTTTCTGCAGCAATTGTTCTGCTCCGGTTGCACCGCACCGGGTTTGCCCGTCCTGCGGCATGTACAAGGGAAAACAGGTTTTAAATGTTGGAGATGCCCGGTAACAGCTTGGGCTTCATTAACGCTTTTTGCCGGCAGTGCTGTGACATTGACAGCCGGTGACGGGAAGTAAAAATTCAGGATGATTTTCGAGTTGCATCGCGGCGGAAACGCAGTATCGGGGAAGATATTTTTCCCGGTTGCATTATTCCCTGCGGCGGAGAGAGGGGAGCTTCGTCAGTATGGGCATCGGGCGTTCTTTGTTTTATTCCCGGAATTACGGCCGGCATTGTCCTGCCGGCGGACGGCGGAAAACAGACAAATTATTGATGCGGGGCGGTTGCGTTGTTATAACGATGCTGCCGCCGTTTTTGATTTTTTCCGGAAGATTTGTATGAATCTGTTGGTAAATTTCAGGAGGTTTATTGACCGATGAAGATCGCAGTCGATGCCATGGGGGGTGATTACGCTCCGGGTGTTGTTGTTGAGGGGTTGGCAATGGCACTCTATCAGCTTCCGGATTACGAATATGTGCTGGTGGGGCATAAGAATAAAATCAATTTTTATCTGGAGAAATACGGTATAGCCGATCATCCGCGTCTTTCGGTATATCACGCTGAGAGCGTGGTGGAAATGAGTGAGCCGTCGGTTTCATCGCTCCGGGGAAAGAAAAACTCTTCCATTACTGCATGTGCCATGCTTTTGAAGCAAAAGCAGGTTGACGCCATGGTGACGCCGGGTCATACCGGAGCTACGGTGGCGGCGACCAAGGTGCTGGTGAGGACTCTTCCCGGGGTGGATCGTCCGGCCTTGGGAGCAAGTATGCCGTCCAGCAAGGCCCGCTTTCTGCTGATGGATGCAGGAGCGAACACGGAATGCACCGTGGTTAATCTGGTTCAATTTGCCATAATGGGGTCGGTTTATGCCCGGTATCTTTACGGGATGGAACGCCCCCGGGTGGGGTTGATCAGTGTAGGCGGTGAAGATATAAAAGGTAACAGTCTTACCAAAGAGGCCTTTGGTTATCTTGACCGGCTGCCGATTAATTTTGTGGGCAATGTCGAGCCGGATGATACTATAAGCAATTGTGAAGCGGATGTGATTATTTGCGACGGTTTTACCGGTAACGTTTTTTTAAAGTGCTGTGAAGGTCTGGCCAAAGCTACCGGCTTCTGGCTGAAGCAGTTTCTGGCCAAAAATGCCATCCGTTATGCGGGGGCGGTGCTGGCGAGAAATGCCTTTGCCGAGCTCAAGCAGCTGGGGTCTTCCGAGGCTTTAGGCGGAGCCCCTTTGCTTGGCGTTAACGGTATTTGTATTATCGGGCATGGATCGTCAAGTCCTTTGGCGGTGAGAAATGCTATCCGTATGGCCGGGGAGTGTGTTGAATTTGACCTCAATGGTCAGATTGTGCAGGCTATTGCTGAAATGCATTGCACAACTTCCGAGCTGGAGCAGCAGATAAGAGAGGCTTCCGGCAAACGGATAAACTGAGTTTGCCGGATTGTTCCGAGATGGCTGCTGGGCGGAACGCAGGGTGATTGGCGGATAGCCGGTCGGAGGGGGCTGTCGGAGGTGGCTGTCGGAGGGGGATTTGCCGGAAGTGGATAGATACGGTTGCCGAAGAAGGAAGTGGGGGCAGTTGACTGTCGGCAATGGCGGTTGGTATTTCCGGTTCTGGCAGCATGAAACCGGTAGTGCCGGATGATGGGAAGAAGACAATAAGTATTACAGATACATAAGTATATTCAGGTATAAAAATGGGTATTCGCATTGCAGGAACCGGTTCTTATGTACCGGAAAAGATTTTGACCAATTTTGATTTGGAAAAGATGGTGGAAACCAGTGACGAGTGGATTCGCACCC
>CASECL010000054.1 GCA_949286445.1 uncultured bacterium
ACAGCGGCATCGGCGTTCTTCAAAATCACTTCGAACATCACAAAATACTGCTGGAACGCGTCCCCGCCCCGAACTCTCCAATCCAAAATCCCAAGAAGATCGGAGACTTGGCCAGCGGTAACTAGTACATCCGCTACGGCATCAAAGGACCGAACATCGGATTGGTAACCGCCTGCGCTACCGGCTGTCACTCAATCGGCGAAGCCATGTGGGCAATTAAACGTGATGACGCAGATATCATGCTCTGCGGCGGTACTGAAGCCTGCGTCCTGCCGCTGGGTACCGCTGGCTTCTGCTCCATGAAAGCCATGAGCGCACGCAATGACGATCCGTTGCACGCCAGCCGTCCTTTCGACGCGGACCGGGACGGATTTGTCATGTCCGAGGGAGCCGGGGTCATGGTAATTGAGGAACTTGAACACGCCAGAAAACGCGGGGCGGAAATATTGGCCGAAATTGTCGGTTACGGAGCCACCGGAGATGCCTATCATATTACCAGTCCCCATCCGGAGGGCGACGGCGCGGCACGGGCAATAAAAATGGCTATGCGCCATGCCGGGCTGAATCCGTCAGATATTGATTACATCAATGCCCATGGTACCAGCACCCAGCTTAATGACAAATATGAAACCGCAGCCATAAAGGCTGCATTGGGAGAGGATGCCTACAAAGTTTCAGTAAGCAGTACCAAGGGATGTACCGGTCACGGTCTCGGAGCGGCCGGAGGTCTGGAATCAATCTGCTGTGTCGAAGCAATCCGTCACGGCGTGGTGCCGCCGACAATCAATTATGTGACTCCGGATCCGAGTTGCGACCTGGATATCACCCCCAATCAGGCGCGCGAACGCAATATTGATGTCGCGGTGAATATCAACCTCGGTTTCGGCGGTCACAACGGAGTGCTGGCTTTCCGTAAATTTAATGGATAAAAATACTTGACATTGCCGGAAAAGTATGATACATTAACTCTTGAAAGATTTTTTGACAATCCATTCATGAGGAGATAACAAATGAAAAAAACACTGTTTTGGAGCCTGGGAGCAGTTGGCCTGGCCGGACTGATCGCCGGGTGTGAACCGGAGCTGGCGCAGCAGCCGGTGGGTTCAGAGGAGGCGCAGTGGCAGAGTGTAATCAAGGAAAGTTACCCCGGCTGGCGTCCGCCCAGAGTTGCACCTCCTGCGATAAAAGACCGTTATGACAAATCGGTTTACGAAGCAGATGCCCGCAAAAAGGCAGAAGAGGAACTCAATGCCGCCGCAGAAACAGAAGCTGCCGGCGGAGCGGAAGTTGCAGTTCCCGCTGCGGAATCTGATTTGACCGCTGACAGCAGTGATGTTGCAGTAAAAGACGCGGTCAAGCCGGAATCTGATGTCGCGACAACCAAAGATGCGGCAGAAAAACCTGTGGAAAGCCAGACTCCTGCCGAGGCGGAAAGCGGGGCAAATACCGCTGCCGGCAGCACAGCTGAGGTGAAAACCGGTACTAAAGAACCGATTACTTACACGGTAGTCCCCGGAGATACGCTCTCCGGTATTGCAAAGAAGTTCTATAAAGACGGCAATAAATATCCCAAAATTATAAAGGCAAATGAGGAAACTCTGCGCGGAAATCCCAACCGTATCCGCGCCGGAATGAGACTCTTTATTCCCCAGGAATAAGTATTGCCACGGGCCTGAAAAGGCATGAAAGAAAGCCGGATTTTTTACCGGCGGAGCTTTCATGCCTTTTTCGTATTTCCGCAAACCGGCTCTGCTGATACGAAAAACCGGCAGGAAAAAGAGACCGGATTAAAGCACAAAATATTTTGATTGACAATACGTTGCGCAAAAATAAAACGATAGGTCTGTAATATTTCAAAACTGAAGTTTTTACCGGATTCTGACAGAAAATTCCGTTTCCGCCGGTAAAACAGGAGTTTTAAAAATCATTGCACAGCATTAAAGAATTTATTATCCTGAAATACGGTAGCCGGACACTGCCGTACAAAAATATCTGTTCTGACCGGAAATGGGTTAGAGTGAAAAACAGTTAACCCGCAGTATAAGCAGAACAGAAAAAAATATAATAAGGACTTTGCCGGATTTTAGTTTACCGGAATAATAACAGATAAACATATCCGGATAATGATAATAGTAAGTTATTCATATTTTCAACAAATATAAAAAATAAAACGTCAGAGGTTTCAGTTATGACAGAAGAACAGATTATCAGCATTATGGAAGACGCCGGAGCTTTGTTGACAGGACATTTCCAACTTCGCAGCGGTCTGCACAGTCCGCGCTTTTTTCAGGCGGCGTTGCTTCTTCAGTACCCGGATAAAGCCGAGACCGTATGCAAATTTCTGGCGGAAAAATTCCGCGGAGAAAAAATTGACAGCGTAATATCACCCGCCGTCGGCGGACTTATCGTAGGTCAGGAAGTGGCCCGCGCACTCGGCTGCAAAGCAATTTTTGCCGATAAAGAAGACGGTCAGCTGGTGCTCAAACGCGGGTTTAGCATCAAACCCGGCGAAAAAGTGCTGGTGGCAGAAGATGTAGTTACCAAAGGCGGCCGGGTTCAGCAGACCATTGACCTGGTTCGTTCCCTCGGCGGCGACGTTGTAGGCGCGGCAGTGCTGGTTGACCGTTCCGGCGGTACCGCGAAATTCGATGTGCGCTTTGAAAGTCTGCTTAAACTCAACCTTCCGACCTACGAGCCGAATGCCTGCCCCCTCTGCAAGGCCGGTATCCCGGTTGACCGGCCCGGTTCAAAATGATTGCGGGTGATAAATTATGTTCATAAACAGCGTATTGAAATTCTTCTTCGGCACCAAGTCACAGCGCGACCTGCGCCGGATACGGCCGTTAATCAGCAAAATAAACGCTATTGAAGAAACTTATCAGAAACTCTCAGATGAGGAACTCCGCGCCAAAACTGATGAATTCAAGGCCCGGCTCGCCGCCGGAGAAACCCTTGACGACATCCTGTGCGAAGCCTTCGCCGCGGTAAAAAACGCCTGCCGCAGAATGGTGGGCAAAGAAATCGAAATCTGCGGTCAGAAAGCAGTGTGGGATATGGTTCCCTTTGACGTCCAGCTCATGGGCGGAATCGCACTGCATAAACGCAATATCGCGGAAATGGCCACCGGTGAAGGTAAAACTCTGGTAGCCACCATGCCGCTGTATCTTAACGCGCTTACCGGACGGAATTGCCAGCTGGTGACAGTAAACGATTATCTGGCCCGGCGCGACTCCGAATGGATGGGATATATCTACCGTTTTCTCGGTCTTACCGTGGGCTGTCTGCAGAATCAGATGCCGCCCTACGAACGCAAAGCACAGTACAATTGCGATATTACCTACGGCACCAACAGCGAATTCGGCTTTGACTACCTCCGCGATATGGGTATGGCGGTGGAAAAAGAACAGCTGGTGCAGCGGGATCATTACTATGCCATCATTGACGAAATCGACAGTATTCTTATTGACGAAGCCAGAACACCGCTGATTATTTCCGGCCCGGTGCCGATGTCGGAAGACAATTATGCCGAACTCCAGGTATTGGTGGAAAATGTTTACAATAAACAAAATCTGCTTTGTTCACGGCTGATCCGCGAGGCCCGCGCCACCCTGGAAGACCCCGCTTCTTCCAAAGAAGAACGCGACAAGGCAATAGTAAAGCTGCTGCAGGTGAAATTCGGCATGCCGACTCATAAACAGCTGCTTCACGTTCTCGAAGACGGCGAAATACTCCGCATGGTGGAGAAACTTGACGGCGAAGCACACAGCGACAGCAATCGCGGCATGCTCCAGGAAATCCAGTCCGAACTGTATTTTACCATTGACGAAAAAACCAATGAAGCGGATTTGACCGAAAAAGGCAGAAATACCATCGCTCCCGGTGCGCCGGAGACCTTCATTCTGCCGGATCTGCTTCAGGAAATACACAATATCGAAAATGACGAGTCGCTCAGTGATGAAGAACGGCAGAAAAAATTGACCGAACTTCAGGAACATTACAAGGAAAAAAGCGAGCATCTGCATGATTTGTCCCAGCTGCTCAAGG
>CASECL010000055.1 GCA_949286445.1 uncultured bacterium
AGACAGTTTTTAGGAAATGAGAGCGCCGCGTACTGTCGTACGCAAGCTCAAAATTGACGCCAGAACTGCTCGAAAGAGGGAGAACGGAAGTTGATGCACGAATGATAAAATTGCAAGTTTTTGAGGACAAAGTATATATTTATGCAAAATCTTTTTGCAGAAGCAATCGTTTAGTTACAGTCGCTTTGGGCTTTAGATAAGGCTGCAAAGCCGATGCCTGCTAACGTATGCAAAGCTGAAACCAACAAAATATAAAATCAAAAGCAACTTTTGCATAATCGACTAAATAAAATAAGTTAAAGAACCAATGCGAAAATAAAATCAGAGGCATGGAAAAACGGATTGCTTTCACGCATATCTGTTTATAAAATGATGAGCCGTCTGCGACCGGACTGCGAATACCGGTGCAAACGGCGTTAAAAAGCTGCCGGCAGAAAAATTTCTGAAATTGAAACTTTTTTTACAGCTTTATTCTGTGTGAATGCCGGATATCAATTAAAACTGCTGGTAACCGTTTTCCGGCTGTTTGCCCCAACCACCTGTTCCATTGACAATGGAATTGATTTTGAGATAATTGTTATAGCTGGCATGACCGTCGGCATAGGAAATATTCGCTCCCTTGTTGTGGCGCACGCCCCAGTTTCCGTCATTACTGGAGTTGCCATCGTAAATGATGCCTTTGTTGTTGTCAACTTTGAATGAACCATTAGTTCCCCAGTCAGGTGCTTCTACTGCACGGCCGTCGGAATCGGCAAGGACCCAGAGTTGAGCTGGTTTTTTGATTCGGGAAAGCTTGTTGATGATAGGTACATATCCGGAGGCGATGCCGCCGACACCGTAAGTCATCAACCCGTAATGGGTGTTGTATGCACCCCAGTTTCTGATATTTCCCACGGACGGGCAGCGGAGCAGACCGTTTTGTTTGAACTTCACGTTGCCGCTTTCATTCCATTCGACTTTCAGGTCCGACTCATTGATGTATGGTGCTATAAAGTTTGACCAGTAATGAGTTTCTTCCGGCCACAAAGTGGAATCTGCCAGCGAACTGCTGTGCGGAGGAAGATAGTCATTGTTATCGGAGGCGTAGGCGATCCATCCGGTGGTCAGCTGGCGTACGTTGCTGAGACACTTGGCGGCGCGGCCGCGCTCACGGGCGGAGTTCAATGCGGGGAGCAACATGGAGGCAAGGATACCGATGATCGCAATGACCACCAGCAATTCAATCAAGGTGAAATTTTTGACTTTTTTCATGGATACCACTTTTAGTTTTGATTTTTATTTACTTTGATAATTTTAAAACATTGAGCAATGAACAACTTACCATGCCTCCCTGCGATGCCGGTTCCTGGACTTTAATGAACTGTGGCGGTTCCGGGATCTCTGGTCCGGTATAGAAATATCAGAATTGCTGGTAACCGTTCTCCGGCTGTTTGCCCCAACCACCCGTTCCATTGATCACAGAATTGATTTTGAGGTAATTATTATAGCTGGCATGTCCGTCAGCATAGGATATATTCACGCCGCGATTATGTCTGGCTCCCCAATTGCCGTCATTGCTGGAGTTGCCGTCATAGAAGATGCCTTTGTTATTGTCAACTTTACAGGAATCGTTTTTCCCCCAGTCCGGAGCTTCCACAGCACGGGAATCAGAATCCGCCATGACCCAGAGCTGAGCCGGTTTCTTTATCCGGGATATTTTATTGATAACCGGCACATATCCGGAGGCGACACCGCCAATGCCGTACGTCATAATTCCATAGTGAGTCCAGTAAGCACTCCAGTTGCTGATATTGCCGACAGACGGGCAGCGAAGCAAGCCGTTCTGCTTGAATTTTTTATCTCCGTTTTCGTCCCATTCCACTCTCATATCCGGTTCATTGATATAATTAGCCAGAAAATTTGCCCAGAATTTATTTTCACAATTCCATTTATCTTTTTCTGCCCACATAGTGCTGTGTGGCGGGATATAGTCATTGTTGTCCGACGCATAAGCCAGCCACCCTGTGGTTAACTGCCGCACATTGCTCAGACACTTGGCAGCGCGGCCGCGTTCCCGGGCGGAATTCAGGGCTGGCAATAACATGGAGGCGAGTATGCCGATGATCGCGATAACCACCAGCAACTCAATCAAGGTGAAGTTCTGATGTTTTTTCATATTTTATCATTCCACAAAGTTATGTTTTATTGCGTAATGTCGGTGTTTCGCTGGTAATACTATACTTTAAAACAGCTTGGAAACCAAGTTTTTTTGAATGAAAATTTGATGAAAAATGAATTTGTTTTGTGAAATTTCATGAGATGAGTTTATAGTTTCATAAGTAATGAAGTTGTGTGATGGATGTGAAAAGTGATTTGAAAAATGTTTTTTACCATGTTATATTTACAGTAGATTTCTCAATGAGGCTGAAGCGTAATGGGATATGTTTTTCGGCCTTGCAATTAAATCAGTTCAGTTATTGTAGAGAGGAAAAGTTGGTTATGAAGCCGGATAAAAAAGCCTGCGAAATGAGCGTAAAAGAACTTGCTGCCTACATTGATCAATCGGTGTTGAAGCCGGAATTCACCCAGGATGATATCCGTAAATATATTGCTGAAGGAGTGGAATTCGGGTGTGCCACCGTCTGTATTAATCCAGCTTCATTGCCGATTGCCCGTGAACTCTGCCGCGGAACATCTACCGGAATTTGCGTGGTATGTGATTTCCCGTTCGGGCTGAGTACCACTGAATCAAAAGTGGCGCAGGCTGAAATAATCTGCCGTGACGGTGATGTGCAGGAGCTCGACGTGGTTGCCAATTACGGCTGGATCAGAAGCCGGATGTTCAAACAGGTGGAAGAGGATATCCGTGCAGTAGTCGATGCCTGCCACCGTTATGGTACTGCGGTAAAGGTTATATTTGAAACCGATGCGCTCACTCTTGAAGAGATTGCCCGGGCCACTGAATGCGCAATAGCCGCGGGGGCAGATTTCATTAAGAGTTCCACCGGATTTTACACCGGCGGTAAAAATGAGGGAGCGAGCATTGAGGTAGTCAAAGCCATGATTGATGCAGCTAAAGGCCGTTGCAAAGTGAAAGGTTCCGGCTGTATCCGTACCCGGGAACATTTCCTGGCCCTGATTGACATGGGTATTGACCGCATGGGCATCGGTTACCGTTCCACTCCGGTGGTGCTGGGGCTGAAAAAATAACCGGGCGGAGTTCCGGTTTTATTCCTGCCGCGGCAGGATGCCTGAAAACAGCAGAGACAGAATTGCCGCGGCAGGGTGCCTGAAAACAGCAGGGACAGAATTGCCGCGGCAGGATGCCTGAAAACAGCAGAGACAGAATTGCCGCGGCAGGATGCCTGAAAACAGCAGAGACAGAATTGCCGCGGTGTTCGGATCGGAAGAAGAGATGAATTTGTGTTCACCGTCACTGCCGTGATGCTGTTTCCCGGCAGGGAGTGGATTTTGAGGTTCCGGCTGGAGGTATGCAACGGCACAGGGGTGATATTTTCCGGCATATATTGCCGTGATTTGAAATCAATATTTTGCTGTGATCCCTGTAGAAAATAAACGGCTGATCAGCATGGGAAAGGAGAATGCAGATGATTAAATTTGATCTTTCCAAATGTGTGCGGTGCGGAGAATGCGTCCGGGATTGTGTAGCAGGAATTATTCATCAGGATGCCGATGATGTTCCGTCGGTATCGCCGGAGAATTTCAAATTCTGTCTCAACTGCCAGCATTGTCTTGCGGTTTGCCAGACCGGGGCAGTGGAGTGCAACGGTGTCACGGCAGAAGAATGTTCCATCAGTCATGATTTTCCCCGTCCGGAACAGATGCTTGATTTGATCAGTTTCCGGCGCAGCATCCGCCGTTTCCGGGAGGAGAATGTGGACCGGGAGACGCTGGATAAACTGGAAAAAGTTCTGAAATGGACTCCTACCGGATGCAATGATCACCGGTTGTTTTTTGCGGTTTCGGCTGACCGGGCAAGCACGGATTATTTCCGGAATGAAACTGTTGATTTATGCCGGAAACTGGTAAAATGCCGGATTCCGGGGTGGCTGTTTCCCCGTTACCGGAGATTTTTCCATGCGGTGCTTACCGGAGAAGATCTGGTGTTCCGGGGGGCGCCGCATTTTATTGTGGCGGCAACGCCGGGAAACGCCCCCTGCCGTGCGGCTGATCCGTGGATCGCGTTAAGTTATTTTGATTTGCACGCTCAAAGTCTGGGGGTCGGCACCTGCTGGTGCGGGTTTGCTGAACGGGTATTCCGGCTCAGCGGGAAAATGCGCCGGAAACTTGGTATTCCGGCAGGCTACCGGATCGGAGCGGTAATGCTGTTTGGTTTTCCTGAGGTGCATTATCCCAGGGCGACCAATCCGGTACCGATGTTGCTTAAGGAAATAAGTTCCGGCGAACAATTCCAGTGAACACATTATCTCCCGCAGGCGATGGTTTTCTGCCCCGGTGGTCATCGGGGCGGGGGGAGTGCTTTTCAGTGTCCGGCAGCTGGTTTAATTTTTTACTTTCATAGTATTTTGGTCTGCCGGTATTCGTCCTCCTGGCTGAGCGTTTTGCGGCAACGTTGCCAGAACCCCAGCAGCAATCCCGGAACCGTTCCTCCGATGTGGGCAAAAAATGCCACTCCCAGTCCAGCTGTACCTGAAACAGCTGGATCGATGGATAAAATACCGAGCCAGGTCTGCAATAACAGCCAGAGGATGAATACTGCGATTGCCGGCAGAGTTATCCAGTTGCGACGGCCAAGTATGCCGATGCCGGAAATATTCCGGAAAATCATAAAAGAGATTTTTGCCCGGGGGAATTTGACCGCGAAAAATGCGATTATTCCGGATATAAATCCGCTTGCACCCACGCAGGGAACCGTGGAACGCGGATCAATGACAGAGTGAAAAATCAGTGCTGATATTCCTGAGATCAGCAATAGAAGAATATATTTTACCCTGCCGAGTTCTCTTTCCGTATCACCGCCGAAAATCAGCAGAAAATACATGTTGCCGAGCAGATGAAGCAAATCGGCGTGAATGAACATGGAACTGAATATGGTAAGTCCGGTGTGCCTGCTCCAGTTAGACGGAATGAAGCCCCAGTCTGCAATGAGGTTGCCGGTATGCCCGGAAGTCAAGATAAATATTGCTGTACACAGCACTGCTGCAGTATAAGTCACAAACGGCACGGCGGCAGATGATGAACAGCTTTGTTTTACCGGCATGCCGAGAAGTCCGGCCAGATATTCCAGGGAATTATCCGGTGTATCGCCGGAAGTGTTGAAGACCGTATTGACGTATTCTTCATCTTTCCTGATTTGATGCATAGCCAGTATTTCTCTGGCGCGTGGCGGCAATTCCTCTTCCTGCGGTTTTTCCGGTACCGGTATGGTGTCAAGTTCTCCGGGGTCGAACCAGATCAGCTGACAGGAACGGCAGACATCCAATTCCAGCTGGCGGCCGCCTGCAGTCAAATTGGTGCGGCACATATTCCGGCTGCAGATCGGGCAGGATTTCCCGGCAGGCGGCAGACCATACTGGGAATTATTCCATATTTTATTTGCCAGTTCCCCGTTGGCGCGCTTGCGCATGGCTGGCATGGTAACCATTCTGCCGCCGCATTCGGGACAGCGGAAAAAAGCGGTGCCGGAATTGTTCTCCCTGACCAGATCTTTCCGGCATACCGGGCAGAGCATTCCTGTTTTCTGCTGGTTCATATCGCCGTTTCCACTGAATGGTAATCCGGGAGGGAAGCACAGGCGTCCTGCCCGGATTACTCATTGTGATTTACAGAATAATCCGGTCTATTTCAGCGAGTTCCTCAGCTGAGAAGTTCATGTTGGATTTTACTCCGGAGACAATATCAATGATTTGTGCCGGACGGCTGGCTCCCAGCAGTACCGAAGTAACAGATTTCTGCTTCAATATCCAGCTTATTGCCATTGCTCCGAGACTCTGACCGCGTTTTTGAGCCATGGCGTTGAGGAGCGCGATTTTTCCCCGCAGTTCCGGAGTGATGCGGTCTTTTTTCAGGAAAGCATTGCGCGATGCCCGGGAATCTGCGGGGATATCGTCCAGATAACGGTCGGTAAGAATACCCTGTTCCAGCGGAGAAAACACAATGCCGCCGATCTTTTCCTTTTCAAGAGTGTCAAAGAGGCCGTCTTTTTCGTAACGGCGGTCAATCATATTGTAGCGCAACTGATTGAGAATAAACGGAATTTTGTTTTCGCGGAAAAATTCTGCCGCCCGTGCAGTCTGTTCAGCGTTGTAATTGGATATTCCGGCGTAAAGAGCTTTGCCGGAGCGGACAATATCCGCCACTGCACCCAGAGATTCATCCATAGGGGTATCCGGATCAAAACGGTGGTGATAAAAGATATCCACATAATCCAGCCCCAGCCGTTTCAGGCTCTGATTGCAACTGGCGATAATATATTTGCGTGAACCGAAGTCTCCGTAGGGTCCGGGCCACATGGTGTATCCGGCCTTGGTTGACACAATAAGTTCATCGCGGTGATGCTGGAAATCCTCCCGGAGAATACGGCCGAAAGTTATCTCCGCGCTTCCCGGTTCCGGGCCGTAGTTATTGGCCAGATCAAAGTGGGTTATGCCCAGATCAAAGGCGGTGCGCGCCATGGCGGCGCAGTTTTCATAGATATCCACGCTGCCGAAATTATGCCAGAGACCGAGGGAAATAAGCGGCAGTTTCAATCCGCTGGCACCGCATTTACGGTAGGCGATGTTTTCATAACGTTTTTCATCCGGCTGGTACATAAGAATTTTCCTTTCATTCGCTGTAATATTTTTTTTCTGTTTCATCAAGAAATCTTTTGCCTTTTTCACCCAGAAAATCCCGGACGTTCATCTCATGCAAATTTGCCCGGTAACGTTCTCCGGTAGGGAGATATTCCTTTTCATATTTGAGCAGGGCCTCTTCTCTTCCGGCGCGCAGATCACAGGACCGGTTGAGTGCATTTATGGCGGAATTCAGTTTTTCATATTGGCTGACCGGGTTGAAATCTCCGGCGTTGTCAGGAACGTGCAGGGCAAAAATCAATGCTTTCAATTCCTCGTGAAATTCTCCCGGTGCACTGCGGAGCAGTGGATTGAGTTCACGCTGTTTCCGGCGGAATTCCGAAGCGTAGGCAAAATTTTCTTTCACCCGGAGCGGGAGTTCCAGAATATCGACTTTAATCTTTTTCCCGTCCGGTTTGGGTAAATTATTCCGGTCCAGTTCCGGCAGCGTGCACTGCCGCCATTCTGCCAGAAGCCGTTTAAACATCTCCCCCGGCCGGGGATGGTGTACGTTGAATACCGTCCGGTCGGCAAAATCCCGGAAAAATGCTTTGCTGTTGTTGCCGGAAACCGCATTTGCCAGGCGGAAAATGGTGCTGTTCAGTGCGGCTGACGGGGAAAAATCTTTCCCTCTCCGGTCAAAAAGCAGTATGCAGTCGGTAAGCGCATTGTCATGACTGGAGGAAAGCGAATCCGCCGCCAGCAGAAAAACCCGGCATAGTTCAATATATAATGATAGCATGCTTCCGGTAAGACCTTCACCGCTGGTCAGCGGTATTTTTTCCCAGTCAATCACCACCGGATCTTTTTTTCCGGTGAGGGCCCGCAGCAGCGGAAAATACCTGGCGTCCCTGACCAGCATGCCGCTGGAGGATAAGCTGTCCAGTTCCCCCATCATCCCGGCGGCAAACCAGTCCGGGATAAAGTTTTCCCCGTCCCGGAATACTCCCAGCCGGGAAAAGACCATCGCTTCAAGCAGTTTTTTAAATTTACCAAGCTCGTAAAAGCATGAATCATCTGCGTCAGAAAGTTCCAGTATCACCTGTTTCCCGGCGAGATATGACTTCAGCGTGCCGGGTGGGAATTTATCCGATATGCGTATCTGGCACGGCTGTTTGGCGGCGGTGAAATTATCCGGATGCAGAAATTGAACGGTTAAACGGTCCAGCAGTTTGAGTTTTCTTACGATACCGATGGTGAATTTGGTCATGTCGGCGCATCGTATTTCAATGCCGCTGAGGGTTTTCTCCGGAGAAAATGACTTGAAATCGTCTCCGTGAAGAGCCGGAAACGATAGAGCCAGACAGAAAAATAAATAAAAGCGGAAAATTTTCATTTTGCTTGAATTGTTTTTTACCCGAAAGCGTGTTATATTAGCCCGGGGGCGGCGGGAATATAGCATCATTTACAGTGAAAGACAAGGGACGGTGAAAAAAACTTCAGGTAAAAATTCCGCATCCGGCAAAATGAGACCATATCCGGTGGCTATGACCATTGCCGGCAGTGACTCCGGCGGCGGAGCCGGTATTGAGGCGGATTTGAGGACATTCAATGCATTCGGAGTCTATGGCTGCTGCGCGGTAACGGCGGTAACGGCACAGAATCCCTTTGCCGTAACCGGTATTTTTCCGGTTTCAGGAGAGATGGTTGCCCGGCAGATTGAAACGGTGCTGGACAAAATAAAGGTGGGCGCATTCAAGAGCGGCATGCTGGCGGAGGCTGATGTGGTCAGCCGGACAGCGGCAGTGCTGAAAAAATATCCTGAACTGCCGCTGATAGCTGATCCGGTGATGGTTTCCACCAGCAATTGTCCGTTGCTGGCAGAGGATGCCCTGGAGGTGATGAAAAAGGAATTCCTGCCGCTGGCAGATATGATCACCCCGAATATACCGGAGGCGGAACTTCTGTTGTCTGCCAAACTTGAAAATGAAAAGGAATTTGCCGCTGCCGCGGAGGAGCTCGGGAGACGTTTTGCCTGTGACTGTCTGCTGAAGTCCGGACATTTTGATGCCGGAAACGGGATTATGAATGACTACTTTTTTGAGAAATCAGGCAATTCAGTGTTCCGGGTCAGCGGCCCGGCTCTGGAACTTCCGCCGCTGGTTTCCCACGGTACCGGCTGCACGCTGAGTGCGGCACTGGCGGCGTTGACCGCGGCCGGAGTGGAGAAGCTTGAACGCATCCGTCTGGCACGGGCATTTGTGCTGGGATCGCTCAGTGAAAGCGTTTGTCTGGGGGAAAATCTGGCGGGGATGTACCCTCCGGAATATGACTATGCCGAGGAGATTATATTGAAAAAGATTAAAACAGGGAAAGCCGGCGGATGTTGAG
>CASECL010000056.1 GCA_949286445.1 uncultured bacterium
TGCATCACCTTACGTTCTCCCTCTTTCGAGCAGTTCTGGCGTCAATTTTGAGCTTGCGTACGACAGTACGCGGTGCTCTCATTTCCTGAAAACTGTCTCAAAATAGGGTTTTGCATAATCGACTAATCAGTTCAGGCGCACTCTCGGGTCAGCCCAGGCATAGAGCAGATCCGCCAGGAGATTAAAGAAAACAAACAGCAGCGCGCTCACAATTACCAGAGCTTTAAGCAGCTGGAGATCTGAGTTGTTCAAGGCTTCAATTCCCGCATATCCCAGTCCGGGAATGCCGAAGAAACTCTCCAGCAGCAGACTGCCGGTAAAAAGAAAAGGCAGTACCGCGGTGGAGCGGGTAATTATCGGAATAGCCGCATTGCGCAGCAGATGCACCGAAAATATCCGCTCCCCGGAACAGCCTTTGGCCGCCGCCGTACGCAGGTAATTTGAACCCAGTTCGCCTACAAAAACCGCCCGGTAAAACCGCACATTGGGCCCTACTCCGCACAATATTGAAAGCACCGCCGGCAAAGCTATGTAACGCGCATCCCCCCAGCCCCACACCGGAAATAAATTCAGATAATATCCGAAAAAGTATTGACCGAAAATTATCACCACCAGAAAACTTACACTCATTCCCAGCACCGACAACGCCACCAGCATCCGGTCTGTCAGCCGGTCCCGGCATGCCGCCGCCAGCAGTGACAGCAGTACACTCAATACCAGTTCACCGGAAAACGCCGGGATCATCAACATTACCGACGGCCATACCCCGCGTTTAAGTATCTCACCTATATCCTCCCGGGTGGTAAGAGATTGACCGAAGTTAAGAAATTCCACATAGGGAAAACTCTTTTTAAAGCTGACCAGTTCACCCAGCGCACGGAAAAAACGGGAGTTGAAAGCATTATCCTGCCAGTAAAAATATCTTATCTCCCCCTTGACTCCGGCGGTGAAATCCTCCGGAAGCACCTCCATTTCCGGAGTAATTTCCAGACGTTTTTCTCCGCCGTCAGAAGTTTCTGCCACCGCCACCACTTTTTCTCCGGGGACGGCAAAATTGCGTTTCCCGTCTGCGGAAAAACACTCCGCCCGCCGCCAATGCCCCCAGAAAAGCGGCAGATCCCCTCCTGTGGCACGCCGGTATGATTCGATTTCCCGCGGCGTTGCCTTTTCCCCCAAAGCCGCCGCCGCCGGATCGCCGGAAGCCACATCAAAAAGCAGAAACGTGACCAGCATCACGCCAAGCAGAATAAATATTGAATAAAAAAGCCGACGGAGAATAAACTTAAACATCAAATCCGCTCCGCCGATAGCCGATAGCTTCAAATAAATGCGCTTCGGTGATTTTTTCCGATCCATCCAGATCCGCCACAGTTCTGGCCACTTTCAATATCCGGTCGTAGGAGCGGGGACTTAATTTCAATGCGGTTATCGCCTGACGTAAGATCGCCGCGCCCCCCGGAGGCAGGGCGGCAAAACGGCGCAGATCATTGCCCGCCATCAAAGCATTGCGCATCAGAGGCCGGTCACGGAAACGTTCATGCTGAATTGCCAGGGCCTTTTTCACCTTTTCACGCAATACCGTGCTGCTTTCGCCTCCCGGAGCATTGATCAATTCATCCGGAGAGAGCTGACGGAGTTCCAGAATAATATCAATCCGGTCCAGCAGCGGCCCGGAAATTTTTTTCAGATAACGCGCTTTATCCGCCGCCTTGCATTTACAGCCCAGCTCCACCTCACCCCGGCCGCACGGACAGGGGTTCATGGCCGCCACCAGCATAAATCCGGCAGGAAAACGGCAGCTTCCGCCCGCCCGGGAAACGGTAACATCACCATTTTCCATCGGCTGGCGCAACGCCTCCAGCGCACTGCGTTTGAATTCCGGAAATTCATCCATAAAAAGCACTCCCCGGTGCGCCAGACTGATTTCGCCGGGCCGGATCTCCCGCCCGCCGCCAATCAGCCCTACATCGGAAATAGTATGATGGGGCGAACGGAAAGGACGGCGGCGCAATAAAGGCTCCTCTTCTGAAAGCAACCCCAATGCGCTGTGAATGCGGCTGCACTCCAGAGCTTCCTCCAGCGTCAGTTCCGGCAATATTCCCGGCAGACGGGATGCCAGCATGCTTTTCCCGGTTCCCGGCGGGCCGACCATAAGCACATTATGCCCTCCGGCCGCCGCCACCAGAAGACCACGTTTGGCACCGGACTGCCCCTTTACTTCAGAAAAATCCCGGTCAACCGCACCGGATAAAGCTCCGGCAATAAAATAATCCGTCAAATCCACCCGGGTTTCCGGAATAAACTCTTCTCCTTTCAAGTGCCGCACCAGTTCCCTCAAATGGCGTACACCGTAAACCGGAATTCTGCCTGCCGCCCCCAGGGCCGCCTCCGGAGCATTCTCCGCCGGAAAAAATAATGCTTCACAGTTGTAATCCCGGCCGGTTTTCCCCCTGCCGCTGTTTCCAGTCTCCCGGGCAAAACACGATGCCATGGCCAGCGCACCGCGAACCGGACGGACACGGCCGTCCAAAGCTAATTCCCCAAGCAGCACCGCGTGTTTCAATTTATTGCGGTCAACTGCCCCGGATGCCGCCAGAAGTGCCGAAGCTATGGCAAGATCAAAGGCTGAACCCTCCTTCTTCAGTCCGGCAGGAGCAAGATTTACCACGGAAGCCCCCCGGGGCAATGCAAATCCGCTGCTTTCCAAAGCACATTTCACCCGGTCGCGGCTCTCCTTCACCGCCAGATCCGGCAGACCTACAATGGAAATAAATCCCTCCCCGCCGCCATTTCCGCCGCGCCCGCTTCCGGTATTTACCTCCACTTCAACCGGTATGGCATCAATGCCCACCAAAGCCGCCGAACCGCACCCGGATAACATCATTCACCTCGCCGTAACCTGTCCGTCAAAGGAAACATCAAAGTGACTTTTATTTTCCCCGTTGCGTTCAGTACTGATCACCGCCGACTGGAGCGTACTTAAAAGGAATTCACGGTTTTCCACCCGGGCGGGAAAAATCACCCTTAGACTGCGTTTCCTGCGGTAACGGACAATAAAAGAGTATTTGCCATTCTTCTCCCGGCTGATCCATAAAACATCAAAATCAGGAAAAGAACGAATGAATTCCATCAAAATTTTCAGCGGCTCTTCCGCTTCGGCGTAAACATCCCCCGGCACCGCCGGACCGAAATTGGCCAGCACCGGAAGACGCGAGGAAATACGCATCGTCTGATTGCGCCTCATCACCACCCCTTTGCCATCCGCTACCAGAGGGGAATCATAACTTCCGATCGATACGCGGGGTATGCGTTCAATAACCCGGATTTTCAGCGCGTCCGGCAGTGAACGGGATACTTCAACTGCTTCAATATTTCCCACCGCCAGCAGTTTCTCCCGCAGTTTTCCGGCATCAAGCGCAAAAAGATTATCCCGGTCCAGCCGCAGATCCAGTATCCGGCAGAGTTCCGGCACATGCTCAGCCCAGTATCCCGCCCCCTCAACCATCACCCGGCGGAGCGTAAAACGGGGATTTTCAGAAAAAAACGCCTGCCGCGCCGCAATAAACAAAACCAACGGAACCGCGATAATAACCAGCAGCAAAATAAAACTCATTACAATTTTCCAGCGCGGCAGTGTCTTTGCCGCGTTTTTATCCTTCAATGCCATCCTTACGCCACGGCTCCATCTCTGATCTGTTGTTTATTATTTCAGCGTCATCATCCATTGTTAATAATTTTCCTGCCGTCCCTATTCACCGCTTTTTTCCGCCGCCGCCTGTTCACGGCGGAACACCCGCCGCGGCGGAGGATTGTATTCCCGGGCTTTCACCCGGTAATGCCGGACACCTATCAGCGCATTGAGCGAAGAAAGCAGTTCCGGTGTCAGAGTGACTTTCAGATTTTCCGGTTCAACATAAATTACTTTATCGCTCCGGTCAACCAGGCACAACACCGTGCGGCAGTCTCCCGGCGATGAACGCAGACAATTCAAAATATTTTCCAGCAGCGCATGATCCACCTTTCCCTCGTAAAGGTGCAGATGAAGTTCAGTCGCCTGCTCCGCCGCCGCTTTGTCCAGTGGATAAACCCGCTCCACGATAATCCGGGGCGCATCCCCCTCGTCCCGCCGGGACAGCGAAACTTCAAGCATAACCATCATCCCCGGCTCCGGAACAATGCCGCTTTTGCCCATCTCATTCATCGCGCGTTCATAAAGGGTGCATTCCACCGTCCCGTCCATATCCTCCAGCATCATCACGCCAAAGGGTTTTCCGGAATTTTTGCTGAATTTCACCGTGTAGGAATCCACCATCCCCACCAGACGCAACTGGGAGTTATCCGGACAATCACCCAAATCACGCAATGCCACGCTGGAAAAGGCTTTCACCAGCGGCTCATAAGCCTCCAACGGATGCCCGGTAACATAAAATCCCAACAGTTCTTTTTCACTTTTCAATATATCTTCCCGGTCGAATTCCGGTATATCCGGCACCGGTATGCCGCAGCCGGAGTCTTCTGCGCCCCCTCCGTCATCAAGAAAATCAAAGAGTGAATGCTGCCCTGCCGCCAGATCTTTGGCCTTGCCAGCCGCAAATGCCAGCATGGGTTCAGCTATCGCCAGTATCTGGGAACGCCGCAGCCCGAGAGAATCAAACGCTCCGGCCTTGGCCAGATGATCCACCATCCGGGAATTTACCGCACTTCCGGCGCGTTCACAGAAATCCTGAAAACTCTTGAATTTACCGTCTTCATGACGCGAAGCAATTATTTTACCGGCGGCACTTTCCCCCACCCCTTTGATCGCCCCCAGCCCGAAGCGTATGGCTCCATTGTCCACACTGAAATCCAGGTTGCTGGAATTAACATCCGGAGGCAGAACCTTTATTCCCATCTCCCGGCAGGCGTTAATCAAAAAAGCAATTTTATCTGCATTATCCAATTCGCTGGTCAGCACCGCCGCCATGAATTCCACCGGATAATTCGCCTTTAAATACGCCGTCTGGTAGGAAACAAAGGCATACGCCGCACTGTGGGACTTGTTGAAACCGTATCCGGCAAACAACTTTATTTTATCCCAGATGGTGTTTGCCAGATCCTCATCAATATTGTTGAAAGATTTGCACCCATCGATAAATTTTGCTTTCTGCTGTGCCAGCACATCCACTTTCTTTTTGCCGATCGCCCGGCGGAGAATATCCGCTCCGCCCAGCGTAAATCCCGCCAGCACCTGCACCACCTGCATAATCTGCTCCTGATAAAGCATGATGCCGTAGGTTTCTTTAAGCACACTCTCCATCTTGGGGTGGTCGTAAATGATTTCCTCTTCACCCTTTTTGCGCCGGATGAACTCCGGTATGAATGCCATCGGCCCCGGACGGTAAATCGCCAGCAATGCCACAATATGTTTAATATTGTCCACCCCGAAGTTGCGGCAGAGATTCTGCATGCCAGGGGATTCCAGCTGAAACACCGCCACCGTATCTCCCCGCCGCAGTAAATCATAGGTTTTCTGGTCATCCAGCGGCAGTTTTGATGTATCAATCCGGATACCATGGTTTTCTTCAATCATATCCAGAGCATTCTTGATGATAGTCAGGGTGCGGAGTCCGAGAAAGTCCATTTTCAGCAATCCCAGCTGTTCGCAGGGTACCGCGGTAAACTGGGTAATAATTTCCCCCTGCGCACCTTTTGCCAGCGGCACCAGATTATCCAGCGGCTGATCTCCTATGATCACCCCGGCCGCATGGATGCCCAGCTGACGGTTCAACCCCTCCAGAACAGCGGCATAATCAAAAATTTCCTTTACCCAGCTCTCTTTTTCAATCAGCTGCCTGAGTTCAGAAGAACGCTCCTGCGCCAGTTTCAAGGTCATTTTCGGCTCTTCCGGAATAAGTTTGCTCAACCGGTTGCTGCTCTCAAAATCACGTCCCAGCACCCGGGCGATGTCCTTCACTACCGCTTTGGCCTTCAACGCCCCATAGGTACAGATCTGAGCCACGCTGTCATGTCCGTACTTATCCCGGACGTAATCAATCACCTCTGAACGGCGTTTTTCACAAAAATCAATATCAAAATCCGGCGGACTCACCCGTTCCGGATTGAGAAAACGCTCAAACAGCAAATCGTATTCCAATGGATCAATGTCGGTAATCAAGGTCAGATATGCCACCACACTTCCGGCTCCCGATCCCCGGCCCGGACCCACCGGAATGCCTTTGTCCTTGGCGTGGCGGATAAAGTCGCTCACCACCAGAAAATAGGAGCAGAAACCGGAGTGTTCAATAATACCCAGCTCATAATCCATGCGGTCAATAATTTTCTGTTCCCGTTCTGAGAGCTCTTTCTTCTCTCTGGGGTCAAAATCGTAACGCCTTTTCATATTGCCGATACAGATTTCCCGCAGATATTCCCGCCCCGGCACGCTTCCGTCCGGCAGCCGGTACACCGGGTAATGGTTCACCTCCGGAACATAATGAAATTTCATTGAACACCGGTCGGCAATCAATCTGGTATTGGTTACCGCCTCCGGTATTTCAGCAAAAATCCGCTTCATCTCATCCGGGCTTTTGAAGTAGAATTCCGGCCGGCCGAAACTCATGTGTCTGGGATCGCTCCACAACGCATTGGTCTGCACACAAAGCATGATCTCGTGCGCGGTGGCGTCGGACTGCCGCAGATAATGAACGTCATTGGTGGCTACGCATTTAAGGTCAAATTTCTTTGCCAGGCGGATCAATCCGGCATTGGCCTTTTTCTCCTCTTCCATGCCATGGTCCATCAACTCCAGAAAATAGTTTTCCCGCCCGAATATATCCAGATATTCCCGGACTGCCTTTTCCGCCTGTTCCTCTGAATGGTTGAGTATCATGGCCGGCACCTCTCCGCCGATACAGGCAGAAAGCGCGATCAATCCTTTGTGATACTCCATAAGGAGTTTTTTATCAATTCTCGGCTTGTAATATAATCCGGTACGGTAGGCTTCGCTCAGGAGTTTGCACAAACTGTGATAACCATCTTCATTTTCCGCCAGCAGAACCAGGTGAAATCCCCGGATATATTCCACTGCCGGATTGCGTTCCGTCCGGTCATGGGGGGCGACGTAAACTTCGCAGCCGATAATGGGATTGATTCCCTCTTTTGACAGTGTCTGATGAAAGTCGATGGCACCACCCATATAACCGTGGTCGGTCATAGCTACTGCGTTCATATCAAACTCTTTAGCCAGAGTTACCACTCCCTTCGGAGTGCAGGCTCCGTCGAGCAAACTGTAATGGGTATGCAAATGAAGATGTACAAAATCCGAAGCCATATCATTCCCGTTTGATTTGATAAAAATATTAACACACAAAATACATTACATCTCAAACCCGTTTTTGGCAACTTTTTTTTGTAAAAAAAACGCTTATTTCAGTCTTTATTGTCTCCGCCGTGGAAAATGCCTGTTTTTTCTGCCATGTCAGTACCGGATATCAAAATAACGCCCGGGTCGGCATTATTATTCTGCGGCCCGGGCACTGTCTGTTTTCAGGATGCATCCGGATTGGTCAGACTGTTTTTGCAAACAGAATTTTCCGCTCCGGATATATTGTTTCCCTTACGATTACCTGATTTCCTTGATTCCAAGCTCGATACCGGGATAGCCGGTTACCGTGCATTTTACGCGTTTGAAAACTATATAATCTTCAATTTCAACGGTATATTTTGCCCCGATCAGCATATCTCATTTGGCCGCGGCACAAGCATTGTAAGTGGCCGCCTGCTTGACCTGTTCAACCGGATCAGGAAAGAAACTGAGAAGCGAAGAATTTCCATCTGTGAAAGCACGGTCGGCAAATTTGGAATCTCCCCAGGAAATGCTGCCGAGAAATAAATATACCACATTCTGGGAGGCTTTTCCGGAGACTCTCTTCTTGCCGGTTTGAACTTCCATCTGATAGTTTGGCGTTCTCAGGGTTACATCTGTACCTTTGGCTAAATCATTGGTATGGGTTGAGAAACATCAGGTAAACAGCACGGCAACCATTCCTGCAAAAGCAAACAAACAAATCTTTTTCATCAAAAACCTCCTTTTTTTATTCTGGACAGGAATCATTTTTTCCTGTCCGCTTGTATTTTGGGAATTTACTTCTGCTGTCCGCGCGGCCGGCAGATTATTTTTCAGCCTCAAACGCGCGTCTTTAAATTCAGCACTGACTAAATTAGCATCTTATTTCTGCAATTCAAGTCTAAATGTAATTTTCCGCCTCTGCTTTATATTTTTCTTTTCGCCGATCAGACGGAACTCCCGGAAAAACGATCGCTCCGGAACATCTGGCGCGGCCAGATATTCCGGAGCGTAAAATCATTGACGATCAGAAATTACTTCTGTTCAACGATCAGACCATCGCCATAGACGAGGCTTTCAATAGAAATGCCAAAGAAGGTGTTGTAATAAACATTCTTGCTGTTATTTCCGGACGCGGGGGTGCGGAGTGAACCGCAGCCAGTCAGGGTACCGAGCAGAGCGGCGACAGCGACAAACATCAGAGCTTTCTTCATAATTGTTTCTCCTTTTATATTTTTTCTTCCGGCACGGAATAAATCCCGTGCCAATATTGAAAATAGCACACCAAGTATTTCAAAACAAGTTTTAATCCTGATTTCAGTGCCGTCCCATAATTCTTTGAAATCGTCATTCTAACCACCCTATTTGAGCCTGAGTTGATTGTTTTTTAAAATTACCCA
>CASECL010000057.1 GCA_949286445.1 uncultured bacterium
AGTTCCGCCGGGTTTTTTTCCGGGACAACGCCAATACACCGGGCTGGAAAACGGTGCGGCTTAACGGACTGCCGGAAAACATCCGTTATTTCCGGCTGATTTTCACTCACGCTCCAATCCGCAGCTGGATAAAATTTGTGCCGCAGCGGCTTGACGGAGTATCTGCCACTTCGCTTTCAGTCATTGAAGATGTTGAAAACCGTAATTCTGCCAAAACCCAGTTTTTTTACCATCCGGTCAAAGGCAAAGCTGCTGCTGAAGCTGGAATCACCGCTTCGGAAGTTGCGGACATCTCCGGCCGGTTGAAGCCGGACGGCACCCTGGAGTGGAAACGCCCGGACGGCCGGGAATATCTGGTGCTGCGGGTGGGGTACACACTTACCGGAGCTAAGAATTTACCGGCACAGGGAGGAATGCTCGGTCTGGAATGTGATAAACTGTCACGCTCGGGAATTGAATCGCATTTCCCGGAATATCTGGGGCGCATGATAGAGACGGCCAAGCCGTTCGGTGGCGTGAAATACGGCCACATTGACAGTTATGAAGTCGGCGGACAGAACTGGACGGAAAATTTTGACCTGGAGTTTGCCCGCCGCCGGGGGTATGAATTGAAAAAATATTTCCCGGCACTGGCAGGTTACACCGTGGGAAATGCCGGGGAAAGTGCGAAATTCCTGTTTGATTTCCAGCGCACCGTGGCGGATCTTTTTGCGGAAAATTACTACAAACGTTTCGCCGAACTGTGCCGGGAAAACGGATTGCGCTGCGGGATCGAGGCTTACGGCGGACCGTTTGACAATCAGCAGTGCGGTTCTTTCGCCGATATTCCGGCGGATGAATTCTGGATCCGTAAAAAGTCCGATTACAAAATATCCCGGCTGGCACTTTCCACCGCCAATGTGTACGGGAAAAAATACGTTGCCGCGGAAGCCTTTACCGCGATGCCTGACGTGGGCCGCTGGATGCTGACACTGTCCCAGCTGCGGGAATATTCCGAGTTTGCCTGGGCGGCGGGCATCAATCAGCTTATTTTACACAGCTACGTTCATCAGCCGTTTATGAATGTCAAACCCGGGGTTTCGCTGGGGGGATTCGGCAGTCATTTCAACCGTAATTCCACCTGGTGGGATTTTGTTCCGCTCTGGACAGACAGTGTGGCCAGGGCGCAGGCATTGCTGCAGAACGGTACTCCGCTGCGGGATATTCTGATTTTCACCGGAGACGGGCATCCGCGCTCCATGCCGTATTCCAAAGATCTGTATGAATCCGGGTACGCTTTTGATTTCTGCAATCCCACCGCTTTGCGCGATGTGATCAAGGTGCTTCCGGGTGGCGAAATTGCCGCATCCGGCAAAGTACGTTACCGCATGCTTTACTGTGCCAATCCCTACCCTACGGTGGCGTCGCTGAAAAAACTCCGTGAACTTTGTAATGGCGGAGCAGTTATTGCCGGAGTGCGCCCGATTGAATCTCCGTCGCTTGCTGACAGCCGGGAGGAATTTGACGCTCTGGTTCGCGAACTCTGGGATTCCGGGAAAATCCGGACGGAAAAAAATGATTTTGCCGCGGCGTCTGCCGCCGGAATCAGACCTTTCTGGAAATCAGAGCAGAAGGGTTTGCGCGGTCAGATCCGCCAGATTGGAAATGACCGGGTGTTTTTCCTCTGGAACACGACGGAAAAAGATTTTGACAGCGAAGTAGGATTTGCTTCAGATCTCTCTTATGCTGAATATTTTGATCATATTTCCGGAACGGTTTCCCCGGCGGAGATTGTTTCAAGAAAAGACGGTTACGCTTTCATCCGGATAAAACTTCCGCCGAAACGTGCCGTTTTTGTGGTATTTTCACCGGAGCCTGCCTCAAAGGACGGGTCAGTTTCAACTGCAGCCGCTCCGTCAACCCTGCCGCTGAATGGAGAGTGGAAGGTAACGTTTGAAGACGGCCCGGGGCGGATCAACGGAGAAACCGTGTTTCCGGAACTCTCAAGTTTGAGCGAAAACACCAATCCGGCAATCCGGTATTACTCCGGGAAAACGCTGTACACCAAAACGTTCAACGTGGATAAATCTTATTTCAAGCCCGGCGTATCCCCGGTGCTGCAGCTGGGCAAAGTATATGATCTTGCTCAGGTGGAGCTGAACGGGAAAATCATCGGAACCGCCTGGAATGCCCCCTTTGAGCTTAAACTGGGCTCCGCTCTCAAAGCCGGGGAAAATACCTTGAAAATCCGGGTGGTCAATACCTGGCCGAACCGGATGATCGGGGATGAAAAGGAAAATCCGCCGGAAAAATATTCCGGTCCCTGTCCCAAGTGGGTGCTGGAGGATCGCGCTGATTCCGGCAGCGGGCGTTACACCTGGTCAAATTTCCGCCCCTGGAAGAAAACAGACAAACTTTTCCCTGCCGGACTGCTGGGCCCGGTAACAATCTCTTTCCGATAACCGGATAAGATGGAGGTGAAATTCCTCCGGTTGTTGAACAAAATAAAAGCAAAAAATTACCCGCCGGTTGATAATGACCGGCGGGTAATTTTATGTACTTGATTTATTCCAGTGCCTGAAGCCGTATATCAGGCCACCGTAAGCGAATATTTGGTCCAGGATGAGAAATCCTGTTCACTGCCGAGTACCGCGAAGCTCTTGCTGCTTTCATTCCAGCAGTAATAGAAATCCGCGCCGTCCTGAGCTTCGCCCAGACTCCATACCGTATTGCCGTCAGTCAGACGGATATCCGCGGCGGAGAGCGTGTCCGTATCAGCCAGATCAAAGAAGAGATGGGATGAACTGCCGGAATACGCGCTTTCATCCAGATCACTGATCATCAGAAGCCCGCTTGAAGTTGCCGAGCCCAGATCCGCGGCGGTGAAGGTAAGAGAACTTCCCGCATCAATGGATATGGAGTTGAACTGCCCGTTGAAAGTGCCGTTGAAACTTCCTGAGTCGTAATTGTTAAAGAGTATATCACAGCTTCCTGCGGCCGCTCCGCCCACGCCGGAGGAGTAAACCTGACCGTTAAACACCGCTCCGGAAAATATAATGGAAACATTTCCGGTTTCCGCCGTTCCGCCTGAAGCGTATCCGCCGGCATAGATATTGCCATCCACCGCGGCGGATGAATTCAGGGTGATTACCGCTGAATTAACC
>CASECL010000058.1 GCA_949286445.1 uncultured bacterium
AATTTATCAGCATAGAAACGCGCCTGGGACAGCAGACTTACCAGCTGAGGGTCATCAAATCCCTCTTCAAAATCCACCGCTTCCCCATCTTTGCCTCCCGCCGTTCCGGTTACCGCATCCGGGGAAGCCGCCGGAGCCGGAACTTCCGTTTTCTCCGGCAGTAGAACTTTGCCATCTTTTGCGCTGACGGTACCGGTTGCCGCTGTGTTTTCAACTTTTGTCTTTACCGGCATCGTTTTACCGGCGGCGCGCTCCACCCTGCCTGAGGAAGGTACGGCACTGTTGTCCACCACGCCCACCAGTTTTGGAATGAGCAACAGACTTACCAGCAAAGATCCCCCCACCAGCATTCCCGACCCGATACCGATGACCAGACGCCACCAGTAAGGTTTGGCATATTTAAGCAGACGGAGATAACTCTGGGTACGGAAAGTTTCCGAATCCGGGTGTTGTTCTCTTCTTCGCATTATCTTGGATTACTTTTTCAGGAAGGCAGAAATCTTGGCTACCGTGTATTCCCGCATTGAACTTGTGCTTTCCGGATAGATCGGCAGTGCCAGAATTTCACCGGAAATCTTCTCCGACACCGGACAATCACCCGGTTTGCCGCCAAAGGCCTTGAAACAGGGCTGCAAATGCAGTGAAAGCGGATAATAAACCGCACATCCCACCCCGTTTTCCTGCAGATAAGCCTTCAGTGCGTCACGGCGGCCGCCCTCAATGCGGATGCAGAACTGATTGTAAATATGCCGCACCGGATAGGAAGCTTCTTCCGGAAGCTTGATCTCACCGGTCAATCCCTCGCCCCGGAAAAGTTCACGGTATTCCATCGCGTTGCGCTGCCGGGCGGCAGTCCAGCCGTCAAGATAACGCAATTTAATGGAAAGTATCGCCGCCTGGAGCGCATCCAGACGGAAATTGCCGCCCACATAATCATGAATATAGGTATTGCTCTGACCGTGATTGCGGTAGATTTTCACCATCTTGTATTTGGCTTCATCGGTCATGCTCAAGGCTCCGCCGTCGCCGAAGCAACCCAGGTTTTTGCTGGGGAAGAATGAAAACGCTCCGTAATCGCCCATTGACCCGGCGCGGCGGCCTTTGTATTCCGCCCCGATTGACTGGCAGGCATCTTCGATAACAATAAGTTTATGCGCCCCGGCCACCTCATTGATGGCATCCATATCTGCGCACTGCCCGAAAAGGTGCACCGGGATAATCGCTTTGGTCTTCGGCGTAACTTTTCTGGCAACATCTTCCGGATCAATATTGAAAGTTACCGGATCAATATCCGCAAACACGATCTTCGCCCCCACCCGGGCAATCGCCCCGGCCGTGGCAAAAAAGGTGAAAGTCGGCGCAATAACTTCATCCCCGGGGCCGATCTGTTCGGCCATCAGTGCCACCAGCAGCGCGTCAGAACCGCTGGAAAGCCCTACCGCATAGGGAGTATGGCAATATTCCGCCAATTCCGTTTCCAGTTTTTCCACTTTGGGGCCCAGAATGAAACGCTGGGAATCACATATTGCGTCGATTTCAGCAAGGATTTCTTTCTTCATGGTCTGATACTGACCGGACAAATCAAGCAGAGGAACGTTCATTATTGTCTCCTTTGGGAATGTTGTTCCAGGTAAATGGCTTCTTTTCTCTTTCTAATATAACTCCTTTCAGGAGTTTTTACAAGTATTTTTCCCGCTGTCCGGCTCCATTTCCGGGGACTTCTCCGGCAGATACTTATCTGCGTGCTGAATCTGCCAGCCGTTCCACAGATTATGCCAGAGCACATAAAACATCGGCCCCAGCGCCGCCAGCGGTGAAACATAAAATAATGCCACATAAACCGTAAATGATGTATTTTTCTGCCCCAGACTCTGGCTTCCTTCAGCACGGTATTTTTCTCCGCCGATCAGCCGCCCAATGAAAAAATTCAGAAAGCAGATCAGCAGTGAACTGCCACCGATGAGCAGAATTACCGACAATTTCTCATGTTGCTGGTAACGCAGAAATTCCGACGCCCGGCAGATAATGAAAAAAATCAGCACCAGCCAGATCAAATAAGAATATTTACCATATTTGACCGCCCATTCCCGGAG
>CASECL010000059.1 GCA_949286445.1 uncultured bacterium
ATGAGATTTTGAAAAAAAACATTCATTTGTCAGGCTTTCAACAAATGACCATGCTTTTATTATTCATCATATTTTTCAGACCTGCTACTTTCTTTATGCGAGATTCAATTATGACAATTAATACTGTAAATTCAATAATATTGTCAATAATTTCATTACTTCCGTATTATTATATTTCTAAAAAATGTCATTGTATCTTTACTGTATTTATTACAGTTTTTTTATATTCTGTGTTATATTCATTTATCATCAGTGCTATTGTATCTCCTCTCGCTGTATTGACTGAAAATAAAATATTCCATTATATTCATATAATCGCCAATCCTTTTAAAATAAATGTTTTCCTTACATATGGTTTCCTGATCTATTTAATGAAGCATCCTCAACGTTTTTAAACGCATCACTGGGAACACGGTATTTCAGGCCGGCAGTGTCCGAAATTTTGCGCGCATCTGTATTCAGCTGAATTCATTGATGATGCGATTGCCAGGAGGGCGAAGTTTTCGCAGGAGAAACTTCCAATCCGGCACAGGGAAAATCATTGATATAAGCAGCCGGATTTTTCCGGAATTACGGCAAAACAGGGGGAGTTGCCACTTTCCCTGCACGTCCGCTTAATTCAAGCCGTATTCCTTGATTCTCCGCAGCAGTGTTCTGCGGCTGATGCCCAATTTTTCCGCGGCCCGGGTACGGTTGCCGCCGCACTCTTCAAGAATCTGGATTATTCTTTTTTTCTCCATGTCATCCAGCGTTCCTGCCGCATCTTCCGTATGCGGCAGCGCAAGTGCCATATTCTCACTTCTGGCCAGCGGAAAATCCGCCTTGATTTCATCCGGCACATCGGCAGGGGTCAAAACCGGATTTTCCGCAAATACCACCATGCGTTCAATACAATTTTTCAGTTCACGGATATTGCCCGGCCAGGGGTATTTTTCCAGCAGAGCCATGGCTTCAGGGGAAATACTTTCCACCGTGCGGGCATTGTCTGCCGCCGCCTCGGTCAGAAAATGATTTGCCAGCACCGGAATATCCTCCCGGCGTTCCCGCAGCGGAGGCAGGTGCAAACGCACTACATTAAGCCGGTAATACAGATCTTCCCGGAACGATCCATCCTTTACCATTGCTTCCAGATCCCGGTTGGTAGCCGCTATCAAACGTACATCACAGGTAATCGGCACCGAACCACCCACCCGTTCAATCGTCCGGCTTTCCAGAGCCCGGAGCAGTTTTACCTGTATGCTTTCATCGATTTCGCCGATTTCATCCAGCATCAAAGTTCCCTTATCTGCCAGTTCAAACCGTCCTTTGCGCATTTCCACTGCGCCGGTAAATGCTCCTCTTTCGTGGCCGAAAAGCTCACTTTCCAGCAAGTTTCCCGGCAGTGCAGCGCAATGCACCGGCACATACAGCCCGATACGTCCGGAATAATTATGTATCATTCTGGCCGCCACCTCTTTTCCGGTGCCGCTCTCCCCGGTAATAAGTACGGTAACTCTTCCCGGTGCCACTTTGCGGATCTGATTTTCCAATTCACGCATTGCCGGAGAATTTCCCAGCATGACCACACCTCCCGACGCTGCCGCGTTCCGCGCGCCATTCCGGCTGCGTTCACTGCGTGGTGCAGAGGGAGCATCTGAAGCAGTTTCCTTTTTTTCCGCCGCCTCATCCATGACTTTGCGGATGGTTTCATCCAGCAACTCAAGTTTCACCGGCTTGGTGACAAAATCCGCCGCTCCGGCTTTCACCGCCTTGACAGCATTTTCAATTGATCCGTAGGCTGTAAATACCACACAAGGCGGCGGATTGGCTTTGCTTAAAGTTGCCTCAAGCACATTCATCCCCCCTGCCCCCGGCATACGCAAATCGGTCAACACCAGGTCAAAATCCCGGTTTTTCAGCAATTCAATTGCCTGAACTCCGTCTTCTGCGGTGAAAACTTCAAAGCGTGAACGCAGATAACGCGCCAATACCTCTCTGGTATTGCGCTCATCATCCACAATCAAAACGCTTTTTCTGCTCATTTGCACTGTCAAACCTCCCACATGCCGCAATTAAACCATACGGCCGTCATTATCTCAGTCAATCTCCATGCCGGTATCCGGATCAATAAATCTGAACTCTTCGCAATGCAGTTCCGGATCAGCCCGGAATGTCAGATTATGCTTGTATTTCTGTTCCAGATTTATCAAGTGACGCGAATCCTCGTTTTTCAGTCTGGCCAGCACTTCAGGATGCATCAATACCCGGATGGGGATATTCTTGTATTTTTTATCTTTCAGCAGTGTCTGCAGCCGGCGTTGAATTTCAATACTCATAGTCATTGCCGACTTCACCACTCCGGAGCCGCCGCAATACGGGCAGCTGTTGTAAACCGTATCCTGCAAACTCTCATGTTCACGCTGTCGGGTCATCTCCATCAGCCCCAAACGGCTTATCGGCAATACATTGGTTTTTGCCCGGTCATCCTTGACCAGTTTCTTCATCAGTTTGTAAACCTCATCCCGGTCCCGGGCCGACTTCATATCAATAAAATCCAGCACCACCAGTCCGCCAACATTGCGCAGTTTCAGCTGGCGGGCGATCTCTTCTGCCGCGGCCAGATTGACCTGAAGAATAAACTCCGGCTGTTCCGCTCCCTTGCGGCCTTTTCCTGAATTGACATCAATCGAAATCAACGCCTCGGTTTCCTCAATACAGAGCCACCCGCCTCCCGGCAGCGGCACTTCCTTCTGGAATACGTTCAAAATTTCATCTTCCAGATTGAGGTAATCGAATATCGGTTCTTTCCCCTCATACAAACTTACCATTGACGCCATTTTTCTGCCGCCGAAACGCTTTACCATGTCATGAATACGGCGGTACGATTCCTTATCGTCAACCATAATCCCGGAAATATCATCGGTCATGAAATCCCGCACCGAACGCTCCAGCAAATCCGGTTCCCGGTAAAGCAGTATCGGAGCCGCACCCTTTTCCACCTTTTCTTCCGCATCCCGCCAGGCATCCAGCAGAATTTCCAGATCCTTTTTGAAGAAAGTGCTTTTTCTCCCCTCCCCCACCGTGCGGCAGATAACTCCCATTCCGTCCGGGATATCCAGTTCGCTCAAAATTTTCCGCAGCCGCGTCCGTTCCGCCTCACCCTCGATCTTGGTGGATAATCCGATGTGGTCGGAATACGGCATAAGCACCAGGAAACGCCCGGCCAGAGATATATCAGTACTTACTCTTGCACCCTTGCTTCCGATAGGTGACTTAACCACCTGAACCATCAATTCTGTTCCCGGCTTGAACACCTCCGGTATATCATTTACGGTAATCTTCTTCTTGCGGTTTTCCAGCAGTTTTTTCAACCGGTCGGACAAATTTTTACGCCCTTTCCCGGCAGAATTTTTCGCCTCTACCGCCAGACGGTCGAGAAATTCATCCGCCCCGGCAAGCATATCATGATAATGCAGAAAGGCATTCTTATCCGCGCCGATATCGACAAATGCGGCTTGAAGCGACGGCTCAAGATTGACAATTTTCCCCAGATATATGGAGCCTGCCTTGGGCAAATCATCGGTACGCTCAATCTCATACTCCGTCAAACGCCCCTCCTTGAGCAAGGCAAAACGCAATTCCAGACTTTCGCGGCTCAATACTATGGTTTTGCCTGACTTCTTCATCCCCGGACAATCTCCAGACTGGCGTCTCTCACGCCGTTTAAATAATCCCTCGTACGCATGGTTTTCTTGCCGGCCGGAGTTAAAGACAATATCTCCAAAGCCCCCTTGCCGCATTTGATAAACATCCGCTGCCGGTCAACTACCACAATCCTGCCCATCATACCGCCGACAAAAACATCAGAAACAACCGCTTCCTCTATCTTCAGCTGCTGCGGTTTTCCCCCATCTATACTTACCATAAAATACCCCCCCGGCCAGGGCTGATACGCCCTGATCTTGGCATCCAGCTCTGCCGCTGAACCGGTAAAGTCCAGCAATCCATCGCTTTTCTTCAATTTTGAACAATAACTCACCATCCGGATGTCCTGTTTTTCCGGCGTCAATTCACCGGCGGCAATACGGTTAAGCACCTCACCTATTTCCGCCGCTGCCATCCGCCCCAACTCTATTTCCAGTGTATCGGATCGTTCACTGCCATCCAACGTCCGTTCAATCATCCGGTACACTGCTCCGGTATCCATCCCCTCATCCATGGCCATGAAGCTTACTCCGGTGGCACTTTCGCAGTTAAGTATCGCCGATCTGACCGGCGAAGCACCCCGGTAACGCGGCAGCAATGACGCATGCACATTCACACACCCGTACCGCGGCAGATGCAGTAATTCGCTTTTAAGCAGCTGACCAAAGGAAACCACAACAATAAAATCAAGTTCCATTCCCTTCAACCAGGCGACAAATTCCGGATCATTGACTTTAGGCACCTTGCGCAAAACCAATCCCATCCGATCCGCCGCCTGCGATACCGGAGTGGGAGTAAGCAGTTTTTTCCTCCCTGCCGGACGGTCAATCTGGCTGACCACGCCAAGCAGCTCCACGCCCGGAGCACAGGACAGCCCCTCAAGCACAGGAACCGCTATATCGCCCGATCCCAGAAAAAATACTCTAAGTTTATCACTCATGGTGTCGAATTTATTTTCCTCCGGTCATTTGCGCCACTTTTCCAATGTCACGCTTTGAAAAACAAAACATACGGTGTATAATATACACCTTGAAAGGATTTTTTACAAATGTCAAAATTTATCATCGCACTGGGCGGAAACATCGGCAATGTTCCGGCCGAATTTGAATCTTTCTATTCAGAACTTGAACAATTATTCCATGCCTCCATTCTGAAAAAGAGTTCCATCCTCATCAACCCTCCGGCAGACTGTCCTCCCGGCACTCCGGATTTTTTCAACGCCGTATGCCTGGCGGAAAAAACTCCCTGCGATCCATTTGAATTACTGGATTTTCTCCAATCCAGTGAAGTCCGGCACGGGCGTCCTGCCAGTCACGGAGTAAATCAAAGCCGCACCCTGGACCTTGATATTATCTGTTTTGACAATATGAAGCTTTCCACCCCGCGCCTTACGTTACCGCACCCCAGAGCGCGGAAACGGGACTTTGTCCTTATTCCCCTGCGCGAAATCGCTCCGGAGCTGGAAAAATATCTTTGAGTTCAAATTCTTTCTCCAGAACTGTCATTACCTCTTTTTCTCTCCGGCGCATGCTTCGGGCGTCTTCCGGCGTCAAGTCATCTTCGCCGGAGGCGTGAAGCAGGCCGTGCACCAGATAAAGCGCAAGTTCCCCCGCATAACTGCGTCCGGCAATCTTGGTTTCCTCCCCCTCCCGCCAGGCAACATCCACACAAATAAGCAGCTCTACCGCCACTTCACCGGGGAAACAGCTCTCCGGATCATCAAGATAACTGAATGTTATCACATCCGTAGTACCCTGATGTCCCACATAATCCTGATTTGCCGACGCCATCGCCGCATCATCGAGGAAACGCACTGACAAATCCCAGTCTCCGCTTTTCAGGCCGGCCAGTTCTATTGCTCTCCTTGCCAGCCTGACAAACAATGCCCGGCGGGGAACCGGAAAAGCGCGGTTTTCCCAACGGTAAAAAACTCTGTTCACTTGCCACCGTACTCAATTCTGCTGTGCCGCATGCTCAACAGCGTTTTGATAAAACTCTTTCTTATAATTTCCAGCTCCCGCAGCGTCAAAGCTGAATTACGCAGCTGTCCGTCATCGTAACGCCCGCGGAAAATATCATTAACTTTTTCTTCCACTTTGGACGGAGTGGGTTTTTCCAATGCCCGGCAGGCGGCTTCACAGGCATCGGCCAGGCTGACAATGGAAATTTCTTTTGAATAAGGCGGTTCACCGTCATACCGGAAATCCGCCTCGGAAACCTCCTTGCCGTCAGACTTGCTTTCTTCCTGCGCCTTGCGGTAGAAAAACTGAATCAGTGAATCACCGTGATGCTGGGCAATGGCATCTCTTATAGTACGGCAGAGCTTATACTGCTTGGCCAGATCCATTCCCTCTTTGACATGTTCCCGGATAATCAGTGAGGAAAGCCGGGGATTTAAATTTTCATGCTGGTTGCCCATATAGATATTGTTTTCGGTAAAATACTCCGGCTTGGCCAATTTTCCGATATCATGAAACAATGCCGCCACTTTGGCCTTCAACGAATTTGCTCCTACCAGTTTAGCTGCATCTTCCGCCAGAGTTGCCACCATCATGGAGTGAAAAAATGTTCCGGGAGCTTCCCGTTTCAGCCGGTCGAGCAGCGGGTGGTTGTAATCACAAAGCACCATCAATGCCATGTTGGTAGTGACATTAAATGCCACTTCAACAAAAAATATCAGCAGCAGTCCTGCCATCGCGCTTCCGATACCGTTTGCCGCTGACCAGGCTGCGGCCAAACTTAGATTTCTGGCAAAATTCATCCGGTCATTGACAAAGAATTCCTCAATCACCGGAAAGTTTGACAACAGTGTCAGCGGAAATAACGCCACCGCAGTACGCAGGAAAAAGGCCCGGTAATTATTAGCCCCTCTCACTGCAAGCGCGGCAATGGCGCATAAAGCCAGATTTCTAAGCACAAAGGAAAATGAGGTATCCAGCATCAGTGCGGCAATGGAAACCACAAAAAAACTGGCGCAAATTGCCACCCGGTATCCCAGCATTACCGCCAGAGTTATGGAAGAAAGCGTTATCGGCAGAAAGAAACAGACCAGTTCCGGAGGAATTTCATTTGACCGCTCCGCTACCTGCCGGAACAGAAGTTCACCACCGTAAACTGCAAACAGTGAAACGATAATCATAAGCGACAGCAAGCCGCTTCTCCGGTTGCTTCCCGCCACATCCGGATGAATGTGGTAAAGATAGAACACCATAAACAATACCAGCATCAGCGAAATGAAGACGTTGCGCCATAAAAGCTGATTATAACGGCTCTTCATACCCGCATCGCCGCGCATAAGATTATAGCTGCGCAGCCGCTCAAAGGCATCCTCGTCCACCATGTCTCCGTAACGGATCAGCACCGCTCCCCGTTTTACTTCACGCCGGTAGCGGGGACGGTTTTCCTCCACCGCATCGGCTTCAGCTCTGGAAGACAACCCGGCATCAAAGAACAGATTTCCCTCTCCGCCAAGCACTTTGTACATCAAATCCGCCGCAGCCTGACGCAATTCCTCTCTCTTTTCTGCGGCGTAATCCGTCGGTATCCGTCCGCGGAGCAAAAGTAATCCAAGTTTCCGGCTCACCTCCAGGCAGCCCGGCTGCAATTCCATCACGCGCGGCGCACGTTCCCGTCCACGCTGGTCATAAATAAGAATTGTGGTCTCTCCGGAAATTTCTTTTTTATACTCGTCGCCCATAACTCCGCGCCCGAAAAGCAGCTCCGCTTCGCGCCGGAAAGCAGTTCTCTCCGGCTCACCCCGCAGAGCCTTGCGGAAAAGTTTAATCACCTCTGCATTGGCTGATGTTTTAGACTCAGCAGCCGTATTTTCCCCGTTTTTCCCCGTTTTTTCAGCTTCATCAGCAAACAGAACCTGACGCTCAACAACCGAACGGATAAAGGCATTCAGCCGGGAAAGCAGACGTATATTGTCCTCTTCCCGGAGCACAAAACACTCCGGAGCTGCAGAACGTATCCTCTCTGCCGCTTCCCGGTTGCGTTTTACATCCGGATAGGAAAAATCAAAGTCGCTTACCACTGTAACATTGGATCGCTGATCCAGTCGGAAATTTTCTGACAAGGGACGGCTGAGATCCCCCTGCAATGACAGTATAAATACGCAGCATCCCCAGACCAGCAAAGGCAGAAAAAATGAAATAGGCAAAGCTTTGTCCAAAGCCTGCCCTATCGCCGTAGTCTCCAGACTCCGCTGCCGGCTGATCCGCCGGTTATGATGTTTCTGCAGCCACTTGCGGAAACTTCCGGAAATCATAACTCCTCCACGCCGCTTTCCGGCTTATTATAGGCATTGATAATTTTCTCCAGCAAGCTGTTGCGCACTACATCAGAAGTATTGAAACGGCAGATGGCAATTTCAGAAATACCGCTCAGCGTATTTATGGCATGAAGCAAGCCGGAGCGTTCATCATTTTTTAAATCATTCTGCGTAGGATCCCCGGTAACTACACACTTTGAGTTATAGCCCATACGGGTCAGCAGCATAAACATCTGTTCCACCGTGGTATTCTGGGCTTCATCAAGAATAATAAAAGAATTGTTCAATGTGCGTCCGCGCATAAATGCCAGCGGAGCAACTTCAATAATGCCGCGTTCCACCAGATCTCTGGCTTCATCCGGAGAGAGCATGTCATACAAAGCATCATACAATGGACGCAGATACGGCAGAATTTTTTCTTCCAGGCTGCCGGGCAGAAATCCGAGATTTTCCCCCGATTCCCGCGCCGGACGGGTCAGCACAATCCGGTTAACTCTGCCACTGAGAAATTCAGAAACCGCCATAGCCATGGCCAGATAGGTTTTGCCCGTTCCTGCCGGTCCGACCCCGAAAATCAAATCCCGGGTCTTTATTGAACGGATATAATCCAGCTGCCGGACAGAGCGGGGAAATACATCTTTTTTTCGTGCACCGACACTGATTTTCTCTTTCCACAGCGCGGGCAAATCGTGTTCCGCCCCCTCGCGGAAAGCCCGGCAGACGTCTTCAAAATCACGCTGATCAAGCTCCAGTTTCCGCAGCATGGCAAAACGGGAGAGTTCATTGAAAAAACTCAGTCCGCGCTTAACCTCATTTTCTCCGCCGCTGAGCCGGATAAAACCATCCCGGCCGGTCAAAGACAGCTGAAGTGTTTTTTCGGCAAGTTTCAGATTTTTGTATTCATTGCCGGCGAAAATCGTCTTTAAATTTATTCCGCCTTCAAAATAAAAGGTCTCTTCCATCCGCGTCCCCTGTTTCCCGATCTCAATAATACCGCAAGGAAGCTGTATTCCACCACATAAAATCCGCCCGGAAAGTGCTTTGACCCGTCCATACAGGCGCAGTTTCAACTTCTCCAGCGGCAACCGCCGAAGATTAAGCGCACGACGTCAAAGCAATGCCATCCCGGCACCATTGCGGACGCCTCCGTCACACGCCTCCATCTCAAGCTTTATACCGCCTTCCAACCGACGTCTCATCCTTCCGTGAAGTGATGTTCCGCACCTCCGGAAAGAGTGTTCCGCACCTCCGGAAAGAGTGTTCCGCACCTCCGGAAGCCGGGAACAGAGACACTTTCTTAACGGCATTGCCTCCGGATCAACAAATCAGCTTCCGGGATTAATCCTGCCGTAGATTTATGACTGCCGCATTCTGAAGACCGCCGGAATTACATCACACATCATCCAGTTCCCTGCCTGCAACAGTTTCCCCCCCAAAAAAAAGATACCGTCCAGCTGCCGCTTTTCCCCCGGTGAAACTATTCCGGCAGCCGCCTGCGTTACACGCGAATACTGATGTACAATCAGCGGAAAGTATCCGGACTCGACGGCTCAATCCAAAGATGGAAATCAACTTTGCGATCACCGAACTTCAGGGTGATAAGAGTATTGAGCCGGGTCAAAAGCAACGCGTAAGGAATTTTCACCTCGCCGCCGGCAACATTTACTGAAACGATGCTTTCCCCGAGAATATCTTCTGCTTTGCGTATTGCCAGCACCAGTTCAAGCATGCGTTCAAGTTTATCCGTCAGCTCCGCGTCCAGCGTGTACGCCCGGTGACACACCGGACAGACCGCCTGAAAACCGCGGGTTCCCACTTCTGCCAGCGAAAATTTAACCACCCCGTCACATCCATCGGAAAGACAGGGAAAATCAATCTCCGCACGCGGTCCCATATTCTTCTGAACTTTATCCATAATATTTTATTCCGCAGAGGTGGACTTTATCACATTGAGTATGGCCGCCGGACTTTCAATATTGTCAATCAGGCTCTTGACCAGTTCAGGATTGCGCAACTTGCGGGAGATGCTGCCCAGCAACTGGAGGTAGGCTTCAGGATTTTCGTCCGGAGCGATAGTGAAGACAATCACCCGTACCGGCTGATCATCCTGAGTCTGATAATCAGTGATCGGATGCTCGGTAACCCCCACAATAACCACCGGATTGGGTATATCATTAACCCGGATATGCGGCAAGGCTAACGCATTTCCCACACCGGTTGTCATCATCTGTTCCCGCTTCCAAGTCATCCGGAAAATAACATCCCGGTTCAGTTTGGTCAGATCAGCAGCACGGGTAATAAGCTCATCCATGACCTCAAGTTTGGTCTTTCCCTCCAGCACCATGACTGAGTCCTGTGCCACATAACGACTGAATTCGTATTTCATATTTTTCTCCTGGAAATTGATAAGTTTCCTATCTGATGTCAGTAAAAAATCAACCCGTATCCCCCCTGTATTCCTCTCTGTATTCCTGCCCAATGCATATGCAACGCAATACACCGGCACGCGCCCGCCAATAAGATAACCCCTCAAATATGCTTTTTCAAATGACTTTACAAGATTTTTTGTTCAAAATTGACCCGGGATAGCACTATATTGTTTTTTTCACAGAAGTTCTCCAATTTCAACAGCTTGTTTTTCGGATAGTGGGCGGAAGTTATCACCACCCGCTCAAACCGGTGTTTCCGGTACAGTTGTTCAATGTCTGCACTGCCTCCCAGAACGCGGTATCCATAAAGATTTAAATTGCGCAATATCGGATCATCATCAATAATACCCACTATAACTACCGGCACATCTTCAGTCCCGCTGTATATATACTCCAGATAAAACCGGCACATCAATCCGCTTCCGACAACCAGTGTAAGCTTGGGTCTTTCCGCATTCCCGCGGCAGGTAATCAAAGCGTGCCCCACAATGTAGCTTCCCATATACCAGAAAAACAATCTGCCGCCAACAACAAACGATAACGACAGCAAAGTGAAAAGAACCGGTTCAGCAAAACAGTAAGGATGAGACGACCGCCAGTAAAAAAGCAGATACTGCATTACTACCGACAGGAAACATCCAGCCACAGTATTTTCTATTACCAGTTGAACATTACGTCCGGACGTACGGAGAAAATACATACGGTAAACTCCGCTTATCACAAACAGCAGAAGTGTCGGCAGCACCATCACGGCAATACTGGACAAAGACACTGTCAATATGTAATTATTGACCATTTTAAACAGCCGGTTCATCAGCATCAGAGAAAGCAGATATGATACTCCGAGAGACAGCGCATCCCAAAATGGAATCGCCAATAAAAACAGAAATGCCCGGCGTGGCTTACGCACCCCATGCCGCATTATCCCGGCAATATCAGCCATCTCCACCGTGGCAAATTTCCTGACCAGCAGAAAAACCAGTGTCAGAAGCGAAATCGTCCCCACCGTAGGCATAGTCTGGATAAGCAGCAGCAGTAAAAAGCCGCCGACACTGAAAATCACCGCCATAATATAAATTATCAAAGCAACATGACGCTGTTTTTTCTGTTCATCTTCTTCATTGCACCGGCTGAGCAACCGGTGATGCAAGTGCTCCTTGTCCGCAGTCATTATTCCGCAGGCATGGCGCGGATTGGGATACAGCTTGCGCAGCGAACGGCGTAAAAAAGCCAGCATCACATCAAAAAACGGCACTCCTGCGGCCAAAAGCGGCACCAGCAGCGATACCGCAGTGGCAATTTTACCAACTCCGTTCAAAGATATAGTGGAAAAAAACAACCCGAGGAACATGCTTCCCGTATCTCCCATGAAAATACGGGCCGGAGAAAAATTATATCTCAGAAAGCCGCAGCAACTCCCCACAAAAATCATTATTATCACTGCGTTATAAATATTTCCGGTATACACCGACCATCCGGCCATGCCCAACCCGCCAATTACCGCCAGTCCGGCAGCCAGACCATCCATGCCGTCAATCAGATTGAACGCATTTATAAAACCGACGATCCAAAATACAGTAAAGGCCAGAGATACAACTTCATTCAACTGTATTCCACACAACACCTCAGGCCGAAGTCCAAACACCCACACAAGCAATGCGGCAATCACCTGCCCCAGAAGTTTAGTCCTGCCGGAAAGAGAAAAACGGTCATCCAGCAAACCAATGCATCCCAGAAATACCGCTGCCGGCAGCAATTGGAAAAAATATTCCCAGATTGCATTGACCCCGCTGTTGTGGGCGTAGAACATGAATATTACAAAAAATGAAGCAATAATCGCCAAACCGCCGCCGCGGGGCTTTGGAGTCCGGTGTATTCTCCGTTCTCCAGGCATATCGACAAGGCCGAACCGGGGAAGATATTTTATGCAAAGCGCAGTCAGCAGGAGGGACAGCAGCAACGCCAGCACCGGATACCCCAGAAATACCATCCCCTCCTTAAACAAATTCAACATGTTTTCAGACATGCGGTTAAACATCCTTTCGGTAATTTAAGTTATACAAGGTTAAATATAACACCTCTTCAACATTTTTTCAATCCCTTCTCTGCAAATAGATATTTCCGCTCCCGCCCTCCCCTCAGCAGAAAATATAATCCGGTTTCTCCTTTGCCTCCAGCCCCGGACTTAAAGGCAGTCTGGTTATCCCGGTGGTCACCAATCCGGACGCCAGCCCGAAGCGATTGGCTCCGGCAATGTCAGATTTGAGAGAATCTCCGATCATCAATATCTTCTCTTTGCGGATACCAGATAATCCAAAATCACGTTTAAGCCGATGGAGCGCGTAACGGAACAGCACACTTTCCGGTTTACCGAGAAATCTCGGTTTGATTTTCACTCCCGCCGAACGCAGCAGGGAAACTACAAATCTGGCCTGACCTCCCGCACCAACACCGATTTTTCCTCCTGGAGCCGGCCAGTAATTATCCGGATTGGGTACGACATAGGGCCGATCCGGATGAAAACGGAAAAAATTCATCACTGCCTGAAGATGGTCGTGCCAGTCATAACGGCCCTCCCCCTGAATTACCCCGTAACAATCCTCTATTGCCTCCGGGTCGCGGCAGACAATCAGTCCGGCTCTTTCCGCAAAACACGGCACACCAAGCCTGCCGGCGGCGAAAAACATCTTTCCCTCCCATTTTTCTGCCGACACCAGTTCTTCCAGCACAGCTCCGCAGGAGATGATTTCTTCCGGAGCAGACTTCAGTCCGCCGCGTCCAAGTATAGCGCACTTTTCCTCCGCAGAATGGTCGGCATCATTGGTGACCATAAAGAAAGGAAAATTATCCTTCCGGATCTCTTCCAGCAGCTCAGCGATGCCGGGAAGAATTTTCCCGCCCACCATCAAAGTTCCGTCAATATCGAAAAGAAAGGCTTGAAAATTATGCTTTTCTTTCCGGTAAAATTCCCTTAAATTCATCATTTTTCTTCCGGAACAGAGTATTTGGCAAACAATTTTTTCAATGCCGCCAATTGTTTTACTGACAGCGTTTTCCCTCCGGCATGCTGCCGCTCAAGTGAACGGAAAAACTCTTTATCATCGTAAGTGAAACGTCCTCTTTTCACCGGTTCGGCCCAGTTTTTCACTGTCCCGAGGAACTCCAGCATTTTTACGGTTTCCGGATCATTCCGGTTTTCCGCCGCGGCTCCGGTTCCAGCATTGACACTGCCTACGGATTTATCATTTTCATCCGCACCTCCGTCCGGATTTTTCACGCCGCCAAACGGGAAAAATCCGGCAAATGCCTCCTCTTTTCCCGCCAGATCTCCGGCATACTTTGCCGCCATTTTTCCCAATGCCGCCAACTGACGCTCTGACAGAATTTTTCCGCCCAGAGCCTGTTTTTTCAGTGAATCAAAAAACTTGCGGTCATCAAAAGTCCGTTTCCGTCCGGTCTCCGGAGCAGCCCATTTTACATCATCAAAAGCGGCAAAAAGTTTTTTATAGCGTTCTGCCAACTCGTTGTCCGGAGTCTGTTTTTCCTGCTCAATACGGCGGGTATTTTCCGCGTCCGCCGCGCTTTCCAGCTCGGCTTTCAAGGCTTCGGGCAATCCGGATATGTCAATCTGATCACGATATTTTCCCGCCATGGACAATAACGCCTGACGCTGTTTTGCACTTATCGGTTTTCCCGCCTCCGCCTGACGTTTGACTGAACGGTAAAAACGGCCGTCATCAAAGGACCGTCTGCCGCCTGACGCAGCAGCTTTGGGCTCAAATTTAACATTTTCAAACAAGGCAAGCAGCTGACCGGCTTCATCCTGATCCGGCAGATCAAAACGGCGCGCTTCTTCCATCCAGATCTTGAATTTGTCAAAAAAATCGTGCAGCATGGCAACCCAGCTTAATTTGCCCTCTTCCACCGCATCAAGTTTATCCTCCATGCCGGCGGTGAAACTTACTTCAAAAAGTTCCGGCAGATGCCCCACCAGGAAGTCAGTTACCTCAATCCCCAGCTGGGTTGGCAGAAGTTTTCCTTTTTCCTTTTCCACATACTTTCTGCTCTGGATTGTGCGCAGAATAGTTGCGTAAGTTGACGGACGGCCGATTCCGTTTTCCTCCAGCTCCTTGATCAGAGCCGCCTCGGTGTAACGCGGCGGAGGCTCGGTGAACTTCTGTTCCTTTTTCAATTCCCGCAATTCTGCACCGTCGCCTTCTTTCAGTGCGCCGAGAACCGCTGAAGCTGCGGCGGCCTCATCGGCTTTGCCGCTCTGCCCCCCCGCAACCAGGGTAAACCCGGGGAAAACCACCACGGTGGCTGTTCCTCTGAAGGTGTATTCCCGTGAATCTTTCCCGGTAATTACCGTATCTGCAGTGGTCAGCAACTGGCGGCACGGAGTCATCTGACTGGCGACAAAACGATTCCAGATTAAAGTGTAAAGTTTCAGCTGCGGACCGTCAAGGTATGGAGCAACGCTTTCCGGTGTTCTCCTGACATCGGTTGGACGGATGGCCTCGTGGGCTTCCTGTGCCGCCGCCTTGTTTTTGTAGTAATTGGGTTTTTCAGGCGCGTATTCCTCACCGTATTTTTCCCGGATGAAATTCAATGCGGCGTATTGAGCCTCTTTGGATATGGTCACCGAGTCGGTTCTCATATAAGTTATAAGACCAACCGCTCCGCCGTCGCCAAGTTCAATACCTTCATACAATGCCTGGGCGTGACTCATGGTGGAAGTCGCTGAGAAATGCAGCAGATTGCTTGCCGCCTGCTGCAGCGTGCTGGTGGTGAAAGGCGGCGGAGCGTAACGGCGGCGTTCTTCACGGGCGATCTTTGCCACCAGCGGTGCCGTTCCCTTTTCCACCGCCTCCGCCGCGGCATTGGCGGCATCAGCATCGGAAATTTTAAAATCAGCCCCGTCTATTTTAAACAGCCGTGAAGTGTAAATCCCCGGCGCGGCGGAAAAAACCGCCTCAAAATTCCAATACTCCTCCGGCACAAAAGCCGCTATGGCTCGTTCCCGCTCCACAATAAGCCTTACCGCAACCGACTGAACCCGTCCGGCAGAAATTCCTCCGGAAAGCTTTGACCAGAGCAACGGACTTACCTGATACCCCACCAGCCGATCCAGTACCCGGCGCGCCTGCTGGGCATCAACCAGTTTTAAATCCACTTCACCGGGATTGGCCATGGCATTTTCAATTGCCTGCCGGGTTATTTCGTGAAACGTGACCCGCCGGAACGCATTTTTTGCATTCTTTTTCAGCACCTCGCTCAAATGCCAGGCTATGGCTTCCCCCTCACGGTCAGGGTCGGTGGCAAGATAAATGTTCCGGGCATCCTTTGCCGCGCTTTTCAGCTCTTTTACCACCTTGCCCCCTCTGGCGGTATCCACATACTGCGGGGCAAAATCATGTTCTATATCCACCCCGAGCGAATGTTCCGGCAGATCCCGGACATGCCCCATGGATGCCAGTATCCGGTAATTCTTGCCCAGCATCTTTCCAATCGTGCGGGCTTTGGTGGGAGACTCTACTATGACTAAATCCATAAATTCAAACCTGCATTTCCATATTGCTTTATTCTATGACCATTTTCCTATATATCACACACGGGTGTCCGGATTTTCCAATTTTTCTTTTCCGGAGAACCGGAAATTCCCTGCCTGCCCGCGCGCGCCGCGTGTACATGTATGTGTATGTAATTACCCTAACTTCAAAAAAGCCGCGTGTCAAGTCTTTTCAAAAAAAATCCATAAAAAGCGGCAAAAAAACGGTTGCCGGCTCGACTTTTAAATTTTTTGTGCTAATGTATTAATGATTGTTTCAGTCTTTAAATCAAAAGGCTCAACTTTTTTTTGGAGATCCGGTTCTATGAATATATCCCTTATCTGGAAAAATCTGTTTCTGTCCGCGGCGGCAATGTTTGCGGCAGTGTTCTTCTCCGGCTGCGCCACAACGCCGGAAGAGGTGCCGATGCCGCTGGATATTACCATGAGCGAACTTGAAAAAAAGATGCTCACCGCCCGCGATCCCGACCGGGTTTTCGCCCGGGCGGAAAGCTATGTGCAGAAACTTATCGTCACCGTCGGCAGCAAAAAATATATGATGGAACTGAAGTTTGCCACTCCCGACCGTTTCCGCATCAATACCTTGCTTGACAACAAACTTATCACCAGCCTGATACTCAATGGCAACGCCGGGTGGCTGGTGGATTACCAGAATCAGAAAATCACCAGTATCAGCGGCAGAAAACTGGAGCAGATGCAGATTCTCTACGCCCTCAGCAATCCGGGCAACTCCTACCGCAGAATTTTCCGGCAGGTGGCTTTGACATTGGTGAAAATAAAAGATCAGGAATACTATCTTCTGACCTGTTACTCTCGGCAGCCGGATCAGCCACCGCTGAAAATGTATATCGGCAAAGATAACTTCATGCTCAAGCGGATGCACACTGCCTTTATGGACGGCGATAAAATGTCCGAATATGACTCTCAGGTAGAAAAATACACCCTTTCCGAAGGAGTGATGATACCGGAGATCGTCAAATCCACCAGCGGCGGCATTAAGCAAAGCACAGAAGTTGTTTATAATAAACTCAATGCAGTAATACCGGAAAGCGAATTCTATCCTCCGGTTTTTACGGACAAAAAGACCTACTGATTTGTGCTGACCTGCCGTTTTTTTCAGTATAAATCCGGCAGGGTTTTCCAAACGCTCCGGCAAAATTTTCATAGGCGGCAT
>CASECL010000060.1 GCA_949286445.1 uncultured bacterium
ATACAGCGCATTCTCCATCAGCATCTTGAGGAAACAGATGCGGCGGCGGTAAAGAGCAGGGCAGTTAACGTGTCCTCCGGAACCGCGGTGGGAAAAGAGACTAATTCAAACCATTCATCGGAAGGCAAATGAGTTTACCTGAACAGGAAAAAATAATTTCATCCGGCGGTCAGCCCGCAGGCAATACCGCACCGGAACAGAATAAAATTGCCGGTGCGGCAGGAGATTTTGACGCTGCGGATAACGGCGGGGAAAAACAGAAATCCGGCAAAAAAGGAAGATTTTTCCTTTACCGCACAGTACTTACTGTCAGCATATTGCTGACTATCTGGGGGTGGGGAGCACTTTTTTACTGTGCCGGTCTGACTGCGCTGGTGATTGGATTTATTGTTCAGATGATAATTTTAATATTAGGTGTCTGGCGGATAAAAAATCTGGTATATCTCAATTTACTTTTAAATATCGGGGTCTTAGTCTGGTTTATCAATATCAAGCCGAATCCGGATACCATCTGGCAGATTCACTGGCGGAAAAAACCTCGGGTAAAATGGCTGAATGACCGTCAGTTCACGGTAATTGATATAAGGGACTTCAAATACCGCACGGTGGATGATTTTGATTGTGATTATATTACCCGGACTTTTGATCTGGATAAACTTGAGGGGATGGATCTGGCGGTTTCCCATTGGGACGGCATGCAGAATGTGGCGCATACATTGCTTACGTTCCGTTTTTCGGATGGGTTCAATCTTGCTTTGTCGGCGGAAACCCGGCTGCCGTTCGGCATGGATCAGGCGGCAGTGCCGGGAATTTACAAACAGTATGAAATCCATTATATCTGGTCAACAGAAGATGATATTTTAAAATTGAGGAGCAATTTCCGCAAGGACGAACTTTTTCTCTACCGCACGGCGGCAAACCGGGAGCAGACAGAGAAAATACTGCGGTATCTGTTGAATTATTCCCAGGAGCTGTACGAACACCCCAAGTTTTACAACACTTTAACGGAAAATTGTACCACTTCGCTGTTGCCGGCCATCCGGCAGGCGGTGCCGGAATTCAAGTTTGACTACCGCCTGATTATGAATGGTCTTGCGGATAAGATGGCTTATGAAAAGGGCTGGCTGGCGCACCGGGAGGGAGAGAGTTTTGCCGAATTGAAAAAACGCCGTCTGGTTTCGCAGTACATTCTGGGTAAAAAGCCTTACTCGGAGGAAATCCGTCCGGAGGGGTACTGAAGTTAAAAGAAGGAAGATATAAGAAAATATCTGACGGGGATATCCACAGCAAATGTGGATTTAAGGGGAATTTTTTTCGGGATATTTACATATATGATTTGAATAATAATAAAACCAAGCAAGAAAGGCTGCGTTATTTATGGATTACAGAATAGAGGTATCACCCAAACTGCACTGGCGGGATGCCCGCGGAGAGGGTGTGAAAAAACAGATTGTTGATTTTCTGAATATTCCGGTGGAAAAAGTTCTTACCCGGGATGTTTACACCGTATCTGCCGACTTGACGAAAGAAGAGGCAAAATCAGTCGCTGAACTTTTGGTAAATCCGGTTCTGCAGTCTTACCGTCTGGATGGCGAACCGGGGCCGGGTTTTGAGAAACTCCCGGAGTGTGATTATCTGATTGTAGTCGGGTTCCGGCCCGGTGTGACCGATAACGTGGGCAGAACGGCCAAGGCGGCGATCGGGGATATTGTCAAACGCAAGCTCAATGACGGAGAGGAAGTTTTTTCTTCCACGGAGTATCTGCTTTACGGCAAACAGCTTGACGCCGAAGCGGCGGAGCGGATCGGCCGGAAACTGCTGGCCAATGAATTGATTCAGAGCGTGGCAGTATTGACCGGTGAACAGGCGGAAAAATCCATACCTCCCAACCTGCCCCGGGTGAAGGGAGCCAAGGGCGGCGAAGTACGTCTTTACAATCTGGAGGTGAGCGATGAGGAACTGGTGGAACTCAGCCGCAAAGGTATTCTGGCGTTGACATTGGAGGAAATGAAGTCAATTCAGAATTATTTCCGTTCGGTGGCGTCTGAGCGCAAAGCGCGCGGCTTGAGCGCGGAGCCGACTGATGTGGAAATGGAAGTGCTGGCGCAGACCTGGTCGGAACACTGCAAGCATAAGATTTTCAGTGCGGATATTGATTATCTTGATGCCGAGACCGGCGAAAAGCGTCATATTGAATCCTGTTACAAGACTTTCATCAAGGCCAGCACTAAAGAACTGGCGGGGGAAGTGGATTACCTGGTATCGGTTTTTGTGGACAATGCCGGTGTGATTGCATTCAACGACAAACTGGATCTGGTTTACAAGGTAGAGACTCACAACAGCCCCTCCGCGCTTGATCCCTACGGCGGCGCGATGACCGGTATTGTCGGGGTGAACCGGGACCCGATGGGAACCGGGCAGGGGGCAAATCTGCTGATCAACGTCTGGGGATATTGCCTGGGATCGCCGTTCTCGGATGAATCTGAAGTGCCGGAAGGTCTGCTCCACCCCCGCCGCCTGCGTGACGGCATTCACAAAGGGGTGATTGACGGCGGCAACCAGAGCGGCATACCTTACGGTTACGGCTGGGAATACTTTGATGAACGTTATCTGGGTAAACCTCTGGTGTATTGCGGTACGGTGGGTACGCTGCCCAAAGAGCTCAACGGCCGCAAAGGTTCCGAAAAATCCATTGAACCGGGAGATTTGATTGTGATGGCCGGCGGCCGTATCGGAAAAGACGGCATTCACGGTGCGACTTTCTCCAGCGAGGAATTGCACAAGGACAGTCCGGTGCAGGCGGTTCAGATCGGCGACCCGATCACCCAGAAGAAGCTGAGCGATTTTCTTTACGAAGCCCGGGAACTCGGGTTGTACCGTTTTGTGACGGATAACGGTGCGGGCGGATTGTCCTCCAGCGTGGGTGAAATGGCTGAACAGTGCGGCGGCTGCCGGATGGATCTGGCCAAAGCTCCGCTGAAATACGCCGGTCTTCAACCGTGGGAAATTCTGATATCCGAGGCACAGGAACGGATGAGTTTCGCGGTCCCCCCGGAAAAGATAGCGGAGTTTACCGACTTGGCGAAACGCCGCGAAGTGGAAATCTCCGTATTGGGTGAATTCACTGACAACGGTAAATTTGAAATGCTGTACAATGGTAAAACCGTGTGCAGTCTGGATATAAAATTCATGCACGAAGGTTTGCCGAAGCTCAAGCTGAAAGCAGTGTGGAAGAAACCGGAATTTCCGGAACCGGATTACCGGAACCGCAGTCTTGGTGCTGATCTTCCGGCGATGCTGGCCCGGCTGAATATCTGTTCCGACGAATACAAGGCCCGGCAGTATGACCATGAAGTTAAAGGTTTGAGTGTGGTAAAACCCTTTGTCGGCCGGGGACGGGATGTGGCTTCAGATGCGACGGTAACCATGATTGAACCTCTGAGCAGAGAGGGTGTGATTTTGTCCGCCGGCATACTGCCCCGTTACAGTGATGTGGACACCTACTGGATGACGGCTTCAGTGATTGATCTGGCTATCCGCCGGATCGTTGCAGTGGGCGGCGGTCTGGGAGTGATTGCCGGACTGGATAACTTCTGCTGGCCGGATCCGGTGCAGAGTGCCAAAACTCCGGACGGGGAATATAAACTTGCTCAGCTGGTGCGGGCAAATCAGGCGTTGTATGATTACACCAAGGCCTTCCGTATTCCCTGTATTTCCGGAAAGGACAGTATGAAAAATGACAGCACCCGCGGCGGGCGCAAAATTTCCATTCCGCCGTCGCTGCTCTTTTCCGCCATTGCCAAGATGGATGATGTGTCCAAATCTCTGACGCTGGATGTGAAGAAGCCGGGAGATCTGGTTTATGTTATCGGGGACACCTTTGACGAACTGGGCGGAAGCGAATATTTCGCCATGCTGGGTTTCACCGGCAATAAAGTGCCTGAAGTTGATGCGGAAAAGGCAAAGAAACTGTACAATGCAGTTCACTGCGGCACGGAAAAGGAATTGTGGCATTCCCTCTGTGCTCCTGCGCTGGGCGGACTGGCGGTGGCATTTGCCAAAATGGCAATGGCGGGACGCCTGGGTATGGATATTGCCGTGAACAAAATACCGGGGGCGGAAAAGCTGGATGCGCTTACTGCGCTTTTCTCTGAGAGCAACAGCCGTCTGGTAGCCACGGTTGCCCCGGAAAACCGGGCGGCGGTGGAGGAACTGCTTGCCGGTATCCCCCACGCGGAAGTCGGCGTGGTAACGGAGGAAAAGTTCCTTATCCTTGATGGTGAACGTTTCGCGCTGGACGCTCTTTTGAGCGCATATAAGAGTACTTTAGCGGAAATTTAAAGACTTTGGCTTGAATTTTACCGCCACATGATGTATATTATCCGGCTCAACTGAAAACAACAACTCAAAATATAAAGGAAAAAGAAATGTACGCAATCATCAAAACCGGTGGAAAACAGTATAAAGTTAAAGCCGATGATTTGGTCGAAGTGGAGAAACTCGGTCTCAAGGACGGCGAAAAAGTAGTGTTTGACGAAGTTCTCGCGGTTGGAGAAGAGGGCGGCGACATCAGCTACGGCACCCCGCTGCTCGCCGGAGCCAAGGTTGAAGCTGAAGTGGTTGAAACTTTCCGGGCGAAGAAAGTCTGGGCGTTCAAGATGAAACGCCGCAAGAGCTATCGCCGTACCATCGGTCATCGTCAGGGTGTGACCCGGGTGAAAATTACCTCCATTGTCAAGTAATTACAGCATTGGGGAGCAGGTTTTTCCATGAAATATGACGCCAATGGTTCGCTGATTTCCAGCGAAATTCCGGAGTTGAAGCTGCTCAACCGCGGCAAAGTCCGTGATGTTTACGATCTTGGTGATGCGCTGCTTTTTGTGGCCACCGACCGTTTGAGCGCGTTTGATGTGGTAATGCCCAACGGTGTGCCGCGCAAAGGCGAAGTGCTTACGCAGATGTCGGTTTTCTGGTTCGATCTGATGAGCGATGTGCCCAATCACCTGATCAGTGCAGGAGTTTCCTCCCGGCCGGAATTGGCGAAGTATGCCGGAGATTTGGAAAAACGCTCCCTGATTGTCAAGAAAGCCTCCATACTCCCGGTGGAATGTATCGTCCGGGGGTATCTGGTAGGTTCCGGCTGGAAGGATTACCAGAAAACCTCCTGCGTTTCCGGAATTAAACTCAGAAGCGGTTACCGCCAGGCGGACAAACTGGATCAGCCGTTGTTCACTCCCTCAACCAAGGCGGAAGCCGGAGAGCATGACGAAGCAATCAGTTTTGAACAGACCGCAGAAATTGTCGGAGCGGAAAAGGCCGGAGTAATCCGGGATATGGCATTGGATATTTATACCCGGGCCAGAGATTATGCCGCCGGCAGGGGTATTATCATTGCCGACACCAAATTTGAATTCGGTGAAATAGACGGCAAAATAATTCTGGCCGACGAGGTTCTCACTCCGGATTCCAGCCGTTTCTGGCCGGCGGATAAATACGAGGTCGGCACCAGTCCGGTAAGTCTGGACAAACAGTTTGTCCGGGATTATCTTGAGACGCTGGATTGGAATAAAACCGCACCCGGGCCGGAATTGCCGCGGGATGTGGTAATGAAGACTTCAGATAAATATCTTGAAGCCTACCGCATGCTTACTGGAAAATCTCTCTGATTTCCAGGCCGTTTTTTCCTGTCCCGTCCTGCCGGAAACCTCCGGTAATGGACGGGAAAATAACCAGTCACTGCCGCAGTCGGGGAGAGAATGGGGATGCGGGATAAGTACTGTTTTTCTGAAATCAGTCGTTGCTGCGGTCAGAGGGAAGAATGGGAGAGTATGGCCGGAAAGAGCGATACATGAAGGTAAGAGGGGGAATTCTCTGCATATCGGCATTTTTTTAAATTTATCACCGGATGTCCGGGAGAGATATTGGACTGCCGGGAGGGGTATTGGATTGCCGGAACTGGAAAAATGCCGGTTCAAAAAAAGATTTTTCACCAGAAAAAACTGTTTTCTGAATAGAGGTTCGGATGAGAAAGTGGTCTTTGTTGCTGTTGCCGCTTATTGCGGTGCTGTTCAGTTTTGGATGTCATTCCACTGATTACTACCGTGAACAGGCAGTGGAACGGGCCCGGGCTTACCTGCTTGACCGGACCGGAGATCTCTCTGCCGAAGAAGTGGCTTATATCCGTTATAATCAGCCGGTATTGCTGGTGAGTGATATCCTCGGCAGTCCGGGATCGCTGGAAGACAGCAATATAAGCTCAGCATTTTCCCAGATTTGCGTTACCTGGATATTGCCGGAACGCCGGGATGCCTATATGGTTTTCGGAGTCAGCGAAGGAAGAATGATTGAATGGCAGCCGCGTCAGCTGCTTATCCGCAAATTCGTCAAGACCGATACCGGACGGGAAAAAGCGATGAGCGCGGCTCGCGCCTACGCTTTGAACAACATGTATTACGACCTTAATATCCGGCAGTATAATCTGGTTCGCTTCAGCGATCCGGAAATCATCCGCACCAATTTCCAGCTTCCTTTGAATTCCGACGGACTGCTTACTCCCGAGGAAGAAGCCAAACTTCAGGCCCGCGAACAGTATTCTCTGGTTTGGCCGCTGCCGGGACGTGGGGACAATCTGCTGATTATTTCCGGACAGAGCGATGCATCTCTTGCCGGCTGGAGTGTTTTAGCTGCCGGAGAGTACACGCAGGAGGACTTGAAAAAGCATACGGTAGTTGAAACTCCGGCTGAAAACAAGATTTCCGCGGAGAAAAAAGCGGCGGCTGAACCTGCTGCCGTTCCGGCGGCTGATTCCGGCGTAAAGGCAGAGAAACAGCCGGAAACTGCGGTAAAAGATAATGCCGGAGAAAAATCGGAAGTTGTTCCGGAAGAAAAAACGGCTTCAAGTGCGGCTGATTCCGGCGTAAAGGCAGAGAAACAGCCGGAAACTGCGGCAAAAGATAATGCCGGTGAGAAAACTGAAGTTTCTCCGGAGGAGAAAACGACCTCAAGTGCGGTTTCCAAATAAATCACTTGGCGCATAATATTTTCAACTTGTAAATTTTCAGACAGGATATTTGTGGTGCAATTATGAAAAGCATGACCGGTTTTGGAAAAGGACAGGCTGATTTTTCCGGCGGCATGTTCAGCATTGAGATATCTTCGGTAAACCGGAAACAGCTGGAAGTACGGCTTTCACTGGGAAGTGAATTTTCCGCCTGGGAAATGGAGACGCGTTCCGTGGTGTCCAAAGTTATTTCCCGTGGAGCGGTTTCTGTGCGGGTTAATTTCATGCCCTCCGGCAGCGAGGCCGGAATGCAGATAAATGAAGCTCTGTTAAATCATTTGATCAAAGAAGCTGACCGTTTGCAGAAGGCTTTCCCTGGAAATGGGGGAAAATTTGAGCTTTCAAACCTTTTTCTGGTACCGGGAGTGGTGGAACGGGTTTCGCCGGATACGGATGAAAAGGAGCCGAGAGAGGCCTTTTTCCGGGCATTGAATTCGGCTCTGGATAACTTTGATGCCATGCGCCGGGTTGAGGGTGAGGCTTTGCGCAAAGATATTTCCGGCAGATTGAAAAATCTGCGTGATGCAGTTGAGAAAATCCGCCCGCTGGCCGGAAAGTCCGCCGGCGAACAGAAGAAACGTTTGCTGGAGAAATTGAATTCCGCCGGATTGATGACCTCCGGAGATGATGAACGACTGCTTAAAGAGGTGGTAATTTATTTGGACAAGGCGGATTTTACCGAGGAGTTGACCCGTTTGGACAGCCATTTCCTGCAGTTTGAGAAATTTTTGGTTCTGGATACTCCGACGGGCAGAAGCATGGATTTTCTGGTGCAGGAGATGTTCCGGGAAATAAACACCCTGGGTAATAAGGCCGGAGATGCCGAGATCAGTAAACAGGTGGTTTTTTTCAAGACTGAACTGGAAAAAATACGCGAACAGATCCAGAATATTGAGTAGATACAATCCGTTGTTTTTGGAGTAACGTCTGTTATTTTCTGTATGCGGCGGTCGTCAGCAGGCAGAAAAAAGCAAAAGAGAAACGGTTTTTTATGAATAAAAATATTGAAGAACTTGCAGAAAAGCTGGGAGAATCCTACCGTGACCGGATCGGGGTAAATCATGATTCCGGAGCGAATGTGCTTCCCCGCCGTGAGGAGGCATTGAAAGGGCTTCATATTCTTCTGGCACTGATTTTCCCCGGGTTTGACTCCGGGATGGTAAAAACCCCGAAACAGCTGCTTTATGAAGCCAATACGGTTTTTTCTGATCTGATAGAGCGGGCGCTCCGGCATACCTGTCCGGACAAAAGCAATTGCGAAAACTGCAACGTCAAAGAGAAAAGCAGTGCCGCAGTCAATGATCTGCTTCAGAGCCTGTATGATATAAGAGAAACTATGAAGCTGGATGTGGCGGCGGCTTATGCCGGAGATCCGGCGGCCAAAAGTTACGAAGAGATAATTTTTTCCTATCCCGGTATCCGGGCGATAACCATACAGCGTCTGGCGCATGTGCTTTATCTGCATGATACGCCGTTGATTCCCCGTCTGATGACGGAGTATGCCCATACCAATACGGGTATTGACATTCATCCCGGGGCAAAACTGGGCCGCGGGGTGTTTATTGACCACGGGACGGGGGTGGTGATCGGCGAGACCGCATGCATCGGAGATAATGTACGGATTTATCAGGGGGTGACATTGGGTGCATTGTCATTTCCCAAAGATGCCTGCGGCATATTGGTCAAAGGGTGCAAACGCCACCCCACGGTGGAGGACGAGGTGGTAATTTACTCCGGAGCTACGATTTTGGGCGATATTACCATCGGCCGGAAATGCGTTATCGGCGGCAATGTCTGGTTGACCGAAGATTTGCCGGCCGGAACGAAAATAACCGCCAATCCCCCGGAAATGAAACGGAAATTTTCTGAACACGCGAAACCCTGCGGCAAGCCCTGCGGTAAATCATGTCAAAAATATACGTCATAGGCGGATCAGACAATTTTGCGGTAAAAGAGAGAGCCAAACAACTTCTGATTGAGCTCGCAGGGGAGGATTATGCTGAAAATCCGGCGGTGGAGATTATTGACGGAGATGCAGAAAATGCGGAAAAAGTTTTTGTCTCTCTGCTCTCTTCCCTGCGTACGCCGCCGTTTCTTGAGCCGAGAAAGATTGTTTATTTAAGAAATTTCGCCTATTTTTCTTCGCTGTCCGATGAAAATCCTGCTGCGGCGGCACTGCTGGAGCTGCTGCTTTCACCGCTGCCGGAAGAGGTGGATCTGGTTATTGAGGCTGCTGAAATTGATCAGCGTTCCGCCGCGGCGAAAAAATTGAAAAAGGCCGTTTCCAGCTGGGAAATATTCACTGCCGCCAAAAGTACCGACCGTGACTTTGAGGAGTCCCGCCGGGAGGTGATGAATGAAATGCTTTCTGCCCGGGGCAAAAAAATAGACCGTGATGCTTCACAGTACCTGCTTGATGTGGTTGGCGGCGACTCCGGCAACTGGCGGAACGAATTGGAGAAACTTATTACCAGCGTAGGCGGGGCAGATACGATCACTCTGGCTGACGCTGAGGCAGTGGCCAGCCGTACACCGGAGGCCGTCAGCTGGGCGTTGAATTCCGCGGTAACCGGCGGTGACCGGGAGGGTGCATTAATTCTGCTGGATCAGCTTTTGCGCCAGAATGAACCGGCAATAAGAATTGCCGCCATGCTGTCCAATGAATATCAGCGGCTGATTCAAACCCGGGCGGCGATGAAAAAGTTGAATATATCCCGGGTAAATCCGCGTACTTTCGATAATATCCCTGCTGAGGTGAAAGCGGCAAATCCCGATAATTTACTGCTGAAAATGCATCCCTACCGCGCTTTTAAGGTTTGCGAAAGCGCAATGCGTATTCCTGAAACGGTTCTTCCGGAAAAAATCGCGGCAATAACCCGATGTTACATTGCCCTGGTAAGTTCAGGAGGTGATGAACAGATGCTGCTGGAAAACCTGATTATTAAATTAACGGAAAAAAGCAAGTGAATAATATCCGGACGCTGCTGTTGTCATCATTTGCCGCGCTTGCAATTGTTATGCTGTGCGGCTGTGCTGTGCCGGAGAAAATGAAGATTCAAACCAATGGAGAGCCGGGTGAAATGAAAAATCAAGAGTTGAATTTGCCGGGGAAAGTTCAGAAAAGCGAATATTTCGGCTGCGCAAGATATGATTTCAAACTTGATGGAGTTGACTCGATAGTAGTCTGCCCCGAACGTCCGCTGCCGGGGAAAAAGTGGGCTTGGCGTGCCCGGTTCTGGGGACATGAAAATCAGCTGGATCAGGCTTTGCTGAAAGCTGGATTCTACCTGGTTTATACGGATGTGGTTGATCTTTACGGCAGCCCGGAGGCGGTGAAACGCTGGGATAATTTTTACCGTTTGCTGACAGGGAATAATAATTTTGATCCGCGCCCGGCACTCTTCGGTATGAGCCGGGGGGGATTGATCGTTTACAACTGGGCGGCCGTTAATCCGGATAAGGTGTGCGCTATCTATGCTGACGCTCCGGTTTGTGATTTTGAAAGCTGGCCGGGGGGCAAAGGCCGCGGTAGCGGGTCGGCAGAAGATTATAAAAAATGCCTGAAAGCATACGGTTTGACCGGAAAGCAGGCGGAAGCCTATTCCAGGCAGCCCTGGCAGAATATCAAGGCTCCGGCCGCAGCCGGAGTGCCGGTTCTCCATATCGCGGGCGGTGCGGATGAGGTGGTGCCGCTGGAGGAAAACAGCTTGAAGCTGATTGAAAATTACCGGAAAGCAGGCGGAAATGCCCGGCTGATAAACAAAGTTTCCTGCGGTCATCATCCCCATTGCCTGAAAGATCCGGCGTTGATTGTGGACTTCTTCCTGGCTTATGCGGCCGGAGAAAATACTTTTATCCACCGCAGAGGTGGATTGAAAAATTCACAGCGGGTGTTTGAAAAGGAAAAGCAGGGCAGGGTAGCCTTTCTGGGGGGATCAATTACCGAAATGAACGGCTATTCTGCTTTGGTGGAAAAGGAATTGCAAAGAATTTTCCCCCAATGCAAATTTGATTTTATTAATGCCGGAATCGGTTCGACCTGTTCTGATACCGGGGCATTCCGGATGGGAAAAGAGGTCCTGCACCGGGGCCGGGTGGATCTGCTGTTTGTCGAGTTTGCAGTAAATGACAATCAGGACGGCAACTTTGATTTTGACCGCTCCGCCCGGGCGATGGAGGGGATTGTACGGCAGGCGAAAAAGCATAACCCATTGATAGATATCGTTTTCCTCTATACGGTAAATGAAGCGTATCTGGATGCTTACAATGCCGGAGTAAGACAGAAAAAAGCCGGGCGTTATCACTTTGAAGCAGAATATGACAATAATTCGTTCAAAGTTCTGCTGCCGCTTCAGAGTTCGGCGCATGAAAAAGTGGCGGAATATTATCAGCTGCCATCGGTTTGTTTTGCCGGCGAAGTGGCGCGCCGGATGGCGCACGGGGAATTCTCCTGGCGTAAATTCGGCGGTGTGCATCCGGCACCATTCGGGGCGGCAATCTATGGCGAAATGGCAGGCTGTCTGCTCCGGGGAGCGTATGCCGGTAAAGCCGGTTCACGTCCGGCCGCAACGCATCTGCCGGAGAGCCGGGACAAGTTTTCGCTTGAAAATGTTAAACTCATTTCCTTTGACCGGGTGACCGGAGACGGAAACTGGAATATTTCAGTACCGGAATGGGAAAAAATCCCCGGTCAGAAACGCGCCCGCTTTACCGGAGAAAGAGTGCTTCACAGCGAAAAGGCAGGAGCGGTGTTGAAATTTGATTTTGAGGGAACCGGAGCCGGATTTTTTCAGACCGCAGGCCCAGATGCCGGAGCCGTGGAGGTGAGTGTTGACGGCGGTGAAGCCAGAAAAATAGAACTGGCAGTAAATGATTACTCCAAAGGTTTGCATTACCCCTGTTCCATTCAGTTGTGCAGCGGATTGGAGAAGGGCAGACATCAGGTGGAAATAAAACTCCTGCCCGGTAAAAACGGCGGTACTGCGGCACGGATATTTTACTTCGTTCAGTTCTGACCGTGTAATATCACAGTATAATTAACAGTCATTACCGGCGGACCGCATCTTGAAAACGGCATTTATCCGTGTGTTCTCTCCCCGTATTCTGCCATTTAAATTTCCGGGATGAAGCCGCCGGTTTAATGTTTTTTCCTTTCATTCCGTTTCATGCGCCGATTGCTTCCGCCGGAAAATGAAAATAAAATTCCTGCAGATCAGAAATCTCTGATTGCAGAGAATTTACCGTCCGGCGGTTTTCTGTTTTTATTGCTTTAAAACAGATATTTTTGAGGTGCGTTAAAACGATGTTTTTTCGCATCAGCCCGTCTTCCGGATGGCTTGTTTTCCCCCGGAGACAGGCTGAATAAATGTGGTAATATCTTGTGCTTCAGCTCAGAATTTCAGGCTTTTCATGTAGGGAATATATTTTTTATTGGCGGCAAGCATTTCCAGGGTCATCTCTTTAATCTCCGCCAGCGAGAGCACCGCACTGGTCAGCGGGTCAAAGCAGACTGCCTGATAGATCCGCTTCGGGTCTCCGGTGAACATTCCCTCAATTGCCATTTCTTCGCAGCTGGCACTGGTATTTACCAGCGTGGCCAGCTGGGGCGGCAGAGAGCCGACCCGGACGGCCTCAATGCCATTTTTGGAGGCGAAAGTAGGTACTTCAACACAGCAGCCGTACGGCAGGTTGTCGATAATGCCGAAATTGCGTACATTGCCGTTAAAGGGGAAAATCGTGTTGTCGCCGAATACCGCGTTGAAAATGTAAGAGGCGTACTCTTTGCCCCGGGTAAGATCAATTTTCTTGGCCATCTCCTTTTTGGTCAATGACCGCCAGTTTCTCGCCCGTGAAGCATAATCATTGAGAATATAAGCGTATGCGCCCGGATTCCAGTTGGTGCCGTGGGTGCAGTATTTTTCGATCAAATCCGGGCGTTTTCTGAACCAGGCATTGTATTCACTGTTATGGCCGCTGGATTCGGTAACGTAATAGTCCAGTGCCAGGAACATTTCATTGCGGACCTGTTCGGCATTGTAAATTTCCTCACGGGTGGTTATGGCCTTGCGGATTTTGGGGTAGGCGTCTTTGCCCTTGACCTTGAAGTCAAGATAAAATGCCTGATGGTTGATTCCGGCGCAGGTGTAGATAACATCCTTCATGTCCGCCTTGATCCAGTTGGCCAGCATCTCTGCGGTGCCCTGAACGCTGTGGCAAAGTCCGGTGATGTTCAATTCCGGATATTTTTCCTGCATGCCGCGGCAGAGCATGGCCATGGGGTTGGTATAGTTGAGCACCACAGCATGGGGGCAGAGTTCTTTAACATCCTTGCAGATATCGAGCATCACCGGCAATGTGCGCATGGCGCGGAAAATGCCGGAGGGTCCCCGGGTATCGCCCACATTGATATCCACGTTGTATTTTTTGGGAATTTCAATGTCGGTACGGAAAATTTTATATCCGCCCTGAAGAATGGTAATCACCACTCCGTCCGCATCTTTGAGTGCTTCACGGCGGTCTTTGGTGACCTGGACTTTGGCGGGATATTTACCTTCGGCGACAATGTTGTCAACCGCGGTTTTGATAAAAGAGAGTCTTTCATCATCAATATCCATCAACGCCAGCGTGGCGTCCCGCAGTGCGGGAAATGAGAGAATATCTTTGACCAGTCCCCGGGTAAAACCGAAACTTCCGGCACCGATGAATGCGATTTTTTTAGCCATTTTGACATATCCTTTTTGATTGTGGTTTCTGCCGCATCTGTATATAATATAAAGTAATAAAAATATTTGTCTATGGCAGAAATGTGCTATTTATAGCATTTTTGTGCGGTTTTTGTCAAAGTTGAATGCCGCAGAAAAAAACGTTTGTTTCCGTTTGGAATATGCCTGCTGATGGTAAATTTTTATTTTCATACTCCGGAATGCAGGCTGGAAAAATAAAAAATCCTGCCGTCAGCGGCGGCGACAGGATGGTAAATATCATGCTTTTGAATTATGAAAATATTGCGGATATTTTTTACTTTGATTATGCCGGACGGAATTCTGCTTCCCCTCTTGCCATATCAATATGGTCAAGTTTGACATAGATGAAGTCTCCCGGAGTGTATTCCCGGTCGCTTCCGGCTCTGGCGTCCCGGCGTCTTGAAATCAATCTTCCGCCGCGCTTGCCGTAACTGCCGTGCAGATACTCCGCCGGAATAAAACCGTATAATCCCAGCCCGGTAATTTCCACCGAAATACCCTGGGGTGAAACCCGGGAAACGATGGCTTCAAAGAAATTTTCTCCGGATTTTTCCAGCTGCTGCTCCAGATAACGCAGTTTCAGGCGGTCATTGGCGGCGAAAAAGGCATCATCATTATTTTTCTCTGCTTCAGAACAGGTGATGGCCAGCCGGGAAAAATAGGTCTTATTCCGCAGCCGTTTATTCAGGTCGAAATTCCAGAGCTGCTGGTGCACCGCCAGATCGGTGTAACGCCGGATCGGACTGGTGAAGTGTACATAATGGCTTTTGCCCAGACCGAAATGAATGGCATTGTTTTCGCTGTAACTGGCCCGGGGCATGGAGCGCAGAAGCATACTTAATATTACCTGTTTTTTAGGGTCGTCAGGAAGTGAATCAATAAAGGCATTGCAATTTTTCCGCACCGTGAGATCTCCGGTGGAAATATGGAACAACTGCGCCATATTGCCGCGGAATTCCTCCATTTTATCCGGTTCCGGCTCGGGGTGAACCCGGAACAGACCGGGAATGGATTTTTCCACCATTTCCAATCCCACCGCAGAGTTGGCTGCCAGCATGCACTCCTCGACCAGGAAATCGGCTTCCGCCTGTTTTTTTACCGCCAGTCCGGTAATGGTATTGGTTTTTTCGTCGCACAGAACCCGGATTTCCGGCATTTCCAGATTGATGAAATCTTCCTCTTTGCGGCGGTTTTCCCGCATTTTTGAACTTATCGCGATAAAGTCTTTGATTTTTCCGGCAAAGGTTTTGGTCCAGCTTTCCGGTTTTCTGCCGGTGAGGAAAAACTCCTGCACTTCATCGTAATTCAATCTGGCATTTACCCGGATCAGTGTGTGCGCCCGGCGGGTGCGGAGAATTCTGCCGCTGTCCCGGTCGACGGTGAGAAATACCGAGTGCGCCGGAGAATCGCATTTTTCCCGCAGGCTTATTTTTGCCGTCAGCGATTTTGGCAGCATCGGCAGTGTCCGCCCGGGAAGATAAGCGGTGAAACAGCGTTTTTCCGCCCCCTTATCCTGTGCCGAACGGGGAACAATATAAGCGGCAACATCGGCAATGTGAACTCCGATTTCAATTTCATTGGGTTTTTCGCCGGGCGCAAGGGAAATGGCATCGTCAAAATCTTTGGCATCAACCGGATCAATAGTCACGGTAAAAAGTTTCCGGCAGTCAATCCGGGGTATTTCCCGGGGCACAAGATCCAGAGCGGCTTTATCTTCCTCTTCGGTATAAGGACTTTTGAGGTTGAATTCGGCACAGATGGCATCCAGATCGGCACTGATTTCTCCGGCTTTGCCGATGGCGCGGATCACGCTGCCGGATAATTCGCCGTTGCTGTTGTAACCGTCTTCAATATTGCCGGAACGGTTCAGCTTTATCTCCACCCAATCACCACGGGATGCGCCTTTGACTGAACCTTTAACAAAAATATTTTCCGGCATTTTCCGGTTGAGCGGACGCACTCTTTTTCCCGCCAGCAATTCGCCCACCACCTTCTGGCGTCCGGGTTCCAGTATTTTCTCTACCCGACCCGCCGGGCCGCGGTCATTATCCCGGTAATCCCGGCGTTCCGGCAATTCACTTATTTCCACCCGGTCTCCGTCCAGCGCGCCGTTGACGTATTGTGGCGGGATAAAAATCTCCTCAATATTTTTTCTACCCTCCTCCGGATCAACTTTCACAAAACCGTAACCGGCAGGAGTAAGTGAGATCAACCCGGTATAACGCGGAGCACGCCGGGAAATTCTTTCCCGGCGTCTCTCATGGAGTAATTCCAGCCGTTTCTTTCTCAATTTGCGCTGTTGACGATTCATATTCACCTCAGAACAATTCCAGTTGATGGATTTCGGGTTCATTTTTCGCCGGAATGGAAATATCCTCCGGCAAGGATGCCAGCCAGTCATCCAGACTTACAATCTCAATACCGGCCTTAGTGGCTTTGTCCAATTTTCCGCTCTTCTCAGAAAGATCGGCCGCCACCAGAAGCGAAAGCGAGGAATTAACTTCATCCACCGGTTCATAACCTGCTTTCTCCGCCAGCTCCCGGTAAAATGAACGCTTTTCCGGCATTTTCCCGG
>CASECL010000061.1 GCA_949286445.1 uncultured bacterium
TGGAAAAATATGAAATCAGCAGTTTTTGCGCTCCGCCCACGGTTTACCGTATGCTGGTGCTGAGCGATTTGCATAAATTTGATTTCTCCCGGCTGAAACACTGCACTGCGGCGGGAGAGCCGCTGCATACAGAAACGGTACGGCTGTGGAAAGAAGGTACCGGATTAACCATCCGGGAGTCTTACGGGCAAACAGAGACGGTATGTATGATTGCCACGCCTGAAAATATTCAGATCAAGCCGGGATCTATGGGTAAAGCCGTTCCGGGATGGGATATCGAGCTGCATGACGATGACGGCAATCCGGTTCCGGTGGGAGAAGAAGGACGTATTGCAGTCAATCTCAAAAACGGTACTCCGGTTGGCCTCTTTATGAAATACGCCAACAATGATGAGGAAACGGCAAATTGTTTCGTCGGCGACTACTATTACACCGGCGATAAAGCCCGCCTGGACGAAGACGGATATTTCTGGTTTATCGGACGCAGTGACGATATTATCAAGAGTTCGGGATACCGCATCGGCCCCGGAGAAGTGGAAGAAGTTATGATGCAGCATCCGGCGGTACATGAAGTGGCCGTGGTGGGTGCGCCGGATCCGGTGCGCGGTATGCGGGTAAAAGCGTATGTGGTACTCAATGCAGAGTATTATCCTACCGAATCTCTGGTGCGTGAACTGCAGACTCATGTCAAAAATCAGACTGCGCCGTACAAATATCCCCGGGAAATCGAATTCCTCGATACTCTGCCGAAGACTTTTTCCGGTAAAATAAAGCGCGATCTGCTCCGCCGTCATGCGGAAACCGGAGAAATGAATTGGTAATTTTACCGGTATAAATCAGCTGGAAAGAGAAAGCTGCAGAAATTGTCCGGCGCATTGGATCAGGCACTGAAACTCCTTAACCGCAAGGCTTTAAGCCGGGCGGAACTGGAGAAACTTCTAACCTCTTCCCGGGAGTATTCACCGGAAGAGGTTCAATCTGCCATTGAAAAATGCTGCAAAATCGGCTTTCTAAACGACCGTCTGATGGCAGAGGATTATGCCAAAACCCTGGAAGAGCGTAACATCAGCAACCGTCTGATGCGCCGGAAACTGGCGGAACGCAAACTTTCCGAATATGCCGATCAGGCGATTTCAGAATTATTTTCCACCGAACTGGAGCGGGCTCAGAACGCTTTGGCGTTTAAACTGCGCCTGCTTGCCAGAGAAAAAGATCCCCGGAAAAAAAGAGAAAAGGCCCTGCGTTTTCTGCTTTCCCGGGGATTTTCGCTGTCCGTCGCCGCGGAAGCCTACCGCACTGCGCTCAACGCCGCCGAAGACACTGCGGAATATGACGCAGATGATATCATAAATGATAATATTTAAAATTGATTTTTTACAATTGTTCCTGCCGGCAGGCGGCAGAAATTGCTATTTGATATAACCGGGAAAACGGCGTTCAATTTCCTTAAGCGTAAGATAATTCCTCAGTGTCCAGCTGTAAATATGCTTGTTTTCCCGTTGCATATTGCTGATGTCATCTCTGACTTTATTCAGCATTGCTTTGCGCTCGTCTTCTTTCATCTTATCAAGCAAGCCATTCTCCTGTGCTTCCAGTATTGCCGGCACTGCTTCATAGCCCAAAGTGTCTAAATAAACGCTGTCAAGATTTGCAGAACGGGGATTTACCGATTCACCTCTTATCACCATAGTACCGTGCCGGACATTGTAGTCTGCTATGAAACCATTGATATCAAGTAAATTTACGATTAACAATAATGCCAGCAAAGATCCGGTATTGGACCACAGCAGAAATCTGATACTCCTTCTTTTGATAACGAAAAAACCGACCAGCACCAGTCCGACTGCCACCAGCAGCATCCAGCATGCCGCCGCCACCCGAAGTCTGGTTAATCCGTAAACATCAACATATTTAACCAGCCGGAAAAAGGCGGAGAACACCAGAAATACATTTTGCAATATCCAGATATACACCATTCTTCCCGGCCAGATCCAGTCTTTTTCGCTGTAACGGCCGGAGAAAAATATTGCACACAGCAACCCCGCCAGCATAGCAGTTACTATCAGCATATAGGCTCCGCGGTGAGCGTATTCAGCATAAGTCACACCGGGGGGCAGATCAAATTTTGCCCAGAGGTATTCGATATCGTAAATATTCTGCCAGAGAAAAACCAGATTGGCAACAATCAGACAACGCAGAACTGTTGCTGATTTTCCGGCAAGCCAGTCTCCTAATAATTTACTGCTGTTCTCATGTTCCAGGCTGTTACTTATGATATTTACAGCCACGGCTCCCTGGAACGCGCCCAGCAGCATGGCAATGAAAATCCAGAATATAATCCGTGCTCCAGGCACTTCCGGCAGCCAGTCCAGATTAAAGTCCAACACCTTACCTATCACTGGATTAGCCTGGGAAAACAGCAGCAGAAACACCATTCCTGTCAGTATCGGAAATATCCACAATTTCAACTGATAAAACAATCCTTTGCCGGATACCTTGCTGCTCTTGTCTTCAGACTGCAGATTCTGTTCCTTTTCCTCCTTGCTCAACCGGTGAATAAACACCGGAGTCCATGGCAAATTGAACACTCCTGCGAGACACCACACAAAACAGCGGAAAAACCACACTGAAAAACTTTCACTCCATGGCATCTGGTAAACCATACTGATTACGCCGACACTGAAAATGCAGAGCAAAACACTCAAAAAGCAGGGCCCCAGAAGCATTCCTGCCGCAGACAGCGCGATAACCGCCAGAAATACCCTCCCGAACCATTTCGGACGTGAAAAATAGCTTTTCGGCCAGAAAAACAGCAGCAGAGCCAAATAGTAGGTTAAAAGCGGCAGTGAACCGGCAACGCCATTCCCCCGGTCAAAAAACAGCACATCTGCCAGTATCACCATCAGCAGAAACGCCAACCAGTAGTATTTGTACGGGATAAGCCTGGATTTTCCGTTACTCAAATCTGTCATACTGCCCTCCTTTTTTACCGGTCTGAACTGACGCTATTCAAAACATGGAAAACAAAATAATCACTATTTTGAATCCAGATAATGCAAATACCCCAGCATATGTCTTGCTGCTTCCGTTTCCGCCAGTTTCCGGCTGTTTCCGGTTCCCACGGCCACATACCGGTTTAAACGGGCCTCTACGGTATATTCCGGCCGGTGTTCCGGCCCGCGGACTGCACAAACCGAATAAGACGGCGTATCGTTCCACCTGGACTGGGAATACTCCTGAAGCGCGCCTTTGGGATTGATTTCTCTCATCTCCTTGTCCGGTTCCGGGTAAACTTCTCCGTAGAAACGCTGTAAAATTGCGCGCAGCTTATCCAGTCCGCCATCCAGGTAAACAGCTCCGATAATCGCTTCAAATCCGTCTGCCTGAACTGATTTCCGCGCGCCTGTGCCGTCAATCCGCTCACCCTTGCCCAGCAGCATAAAGTCCCCCAGCTCCAGTTTTTCGGTTAATTTCACCAGGGCATCCTGACATACCAGAGCAGAGCGCATTTTCGTCATAACACCTTCATCAGCAGCAGGATAATGAATAAAAATACTTTCAGCCAATATCAAATCCAATGCGGCATCGCCAAGAAATTCCAGACGTTGATTATTGTAATTTAAATTTTTTTCGATTGCGTAAGACGGATGGGTCAGTGCGGCTTTCAACAGTTCACGGTTTTTGAATTTATAACCCAGACGATCTTCCAGCAAATCAAGCTCCAAACTCACAATTCCATTCCTTTCCGGCATATTTTTCCCGGGTAAGCAAGTCCACTCCGGCAAGAAATTCCGCATCCGGCTTCCAGGGAGAATATTCCACCTCAAGTCCGGTACGGAAAGCCTCAAGCAAAGCACGTTCCAAGGCATCCCAGTCTCCGCGGGTCAGCTCCAGCTTTATACTCCCCTGATGCAGAATACCTGCCCGGGTACGCCGCTGTGCCGCCCCCGCAAATTTCTCCCCTCCCCGGTCAACTACATCAAACCGGCTGGGCGAAGCAAAACATTTCATTGTGGCCCGGTCAACTTTTTCCTGTTCACGCTGCTGCAATTCGCCGGAAAATCCCAGCTTTGCCACCATAGGCAGCATAGCCTGATGAAAAATACGGTAACTATCCATGCGGTTAAGCTGAAGAATGTGGTGATGAGCCGGCACCACCACGGTATAGGTCAAGTCAACGTCATGAAAAACATTGCCCCCCCCGGTGGGCCGTCGGACAATGCAGTAACTGCCCTCCTGCTCAAAAGGATAACTCTGACTCCGCCCGATTGATAATGACGGGCGGTCCCAGCGGTAAAGACGCAGCAGCGGATATTCAAGATGTGGTGCTGCCTTTTCCAGCAGCAGCTCATCCGCCGCCATGTTCCAGTACGGACTGTGCGGTTCTTCCCGGTCTTCCCAGAGATAAAAAATCTCAGCCATGTATTTATCCTGCTCCGTAAAACGTAATCAGTTGCGGCGGCGGCGTTCCAGCAGGTAGTTGGCCCGGGCAAACACCTGCTCACTGTCAAGTTTTATTCCTGACTTTTCCGCATACAATTTGATGAATAAATCAACTACATCCGGCAATGATGCCTTATCAGGGCATTTGCGCACACACCGGCAGTATGACGATGCGATTCTGGCCACTTCACAGGCCCGCTGCCAATCCTTCACCCCACAGTAATAATTACTGCCGTCAAGGTCGATAACTCCGAATTTATCCGGCGCTCCGTCCTCTTTGAAATAGCAGAAGAGATTGCGCAGACTCAAGTCCCCATGCACAATTCCCTCCCTGTGCATCCGTGCCAGCATATCAGTCATACCTTCGGCAAAAACCTGAAAATTATCCAGTGTCCCGGTTTCAAAAGCCAGATAATCCAGCATCCCCGCATCCTCCGGCAGTTGCCGGGTAATCAGAAAACTCCGTCCCGGAAACCAGCCGCCGCGGTAATAGCACACCGCACCGAGCACTTCCGGGGTTTCCAGCCCGATCTTCTTCATCAGCAAAGACATGGCCAGACACCGGTAAGCCCTCGGATACTGAAACATCCGTTTCAAGGAATGCTGCCAGCTGCGATAGTTGTAACGTTTCAGGAAAAATCCGTCATCAGCTCCGCCTACCAGTGCTGCAGTTACCGCATTGCCGGTTTTCACCAAAGTAGTCGGCTTTTCGTAATGCGGCAGCATCAGTTCACTGGTAACAGAGCCGTTTATTTTCCACTTTTTTGACAGATACCCCTGATAGAAATCTTCCTTCAGATACCAGTATCCGTCATCATTTCCACAATTTTCACGGATAATACTCTTTGCCCATGAAAACATTCCCCCGCTCCTTCCCCCTGCTCAAACAGTATTGAAATTTAACATATCACAATTATTAAATCAATCCGGCAACCAGATCGCCCACTTCGCTGGTGGAGTGCCCCATTTTCCCGGCGGCCATGGAATCCATCCTGGTCGTAACCTTGGCAATAGCTCCGTCAACCGCGGCGGCGGCGTCAGCTTCACCCAGGAAATCCAGCATCATTCCGGCGGCGCCGATCGCGGCAAGCGGATTTATAACCCCCTTGCCGGTATATTTCGGGGCGGATCCGCCAATCGGCTCAAACATGCTTACTCCCTCAGGATTGATGTTGCCGCCGGCGGCGGTTCCCATACCACCCTGGGTCATGGCGGCCAGGTCGGTGATAATATCGCCGAAAATGTTGCAGGTGACAATAACGTCAAACCATTCCGGATTTTTCACCATCCACATCGTGGTGGCATCAACATGGCAGTACGCGGTTTTGACTTCCGGGTAATCTTTGGCCACTTCGTAAAAGACCCGTTCCCACAGGCCGAAGACATAAGTCAGCACGTTAGTTTTTCCGCAAAGCGTCAGCTGGGCAATCTTGCCGGCGGCAATATCTTCGGCGGAGAGTCCGCGCCACGGAGCTTCTTTGGAATGGCGTTTTTTCGCCTGTTCAAAAGCAAAACGGATACAGCGTTCCACCTGGGCATAGCTGTAAACCATGGACTGAATAGCCACTTCATTTTTGGTTCCCTGCTGTGAAACACCGCCGATTCCAGTGTAAATACCGCCGGTATTTTCGCGGACAACCACATAATCAATGTCTTCCGGTCCCTTATTGGCCAGCGGGGTTTCCACATTGGGATAAAGTTTCACCGGACGCAAATTGATGTACTGATCCAGATCAAAACGCAATTTCAGCAGAATGCCCTTTTCCAGAATTCCCGGTTTAACTTTGGGGTCGCCGATCGCGCCGAGGTAAACAGCGTCAAACTTCTTCAGCGTCTCTGCGGCGTCAGCCGGAAGAGTCTCTCCAGTGGCAAGATAATGCGCCCCGCCCCAGGGGAATGTGGTAAAATCAAAGGAAAAACCGAATTTTTCTCCGGCTTTTTTCAATACTTTTATACCTTCAGCGATAACTTCCGGACCGGTTCCATCACCGGGAATAACCGCAATACGATAATGTTTTGACATAATGTTTTCTCCTGATCTGATATTGTAAATTAACGTTTTTTAAAAAATCAGCGCGCCGTTTCCACGGCGCGTAAAATACTTAGAGTTCGCCCGGCGTACAGGGGGCAAATTTGAAATTATAATGTTCGTTGTACGCTCTGACTTCCGCTTCGATTTCCGTAGCCAGCTTCAGTGCCCGCAGTCCCTGTTCACCCGGCACCCGCGGCGGACAAACCCTGCCGGATTCCTTCGTGCGGTTTACCGCGGCGATGAAATCTTCCAATTCGGCGGCGAGAGCGTTCTTATCATCCAGATTGACATCTTTTCTGGCCAACCCGATCCGGTTGCGTTTCAGCACCATGCCGAAATGCTTGCCATAGTCCATGGATATATAGCTGTCTTCCTGAAATACCCGGAAACGACGCATGGGAGACTGGCTCACCCGGCTGGCAGTCAGAGAAGCACAACTGCCGTTTTTAAACTTTATTCTGGCGTTGACGATATCTTCCGTCTTGCTCAGCACCGGAATACCCACTGCGTCAAAGCGTTCCACTTCACTGTCCACCATGGTAAGCATCAGGTCAATATCGTGAATCATCAGATCCAGTACCACACTTACCTCTGTGCCGCGGCGGGGCAGCCCCGGCCGTGGCGGCGGATAACACGCCAGACGGTGGGCTTCAATAAAACGGGTATGCGCGGCATATTTTTCCAGAAAATCCATAGCCGGATTGAAGCGTTCCACATGTCCTACGGCCAGCACGACACCGGCTTCAGCGGCGGCATTTACCATATCCTGAGCTTCTTCCAGCTTGGCGGCGATGGGTTTTTCCACCAGCACATGTTTACCCATGCGCAGCAGCGGCATCGTACTGGAATGGTGAAAATTGGCCGGCACTGCCACGCTGAGAGCATCGCATTCCGCCGCCAGATCTTCCCATTCTTCAAACACTTTGAGGTCAAACTCTTTTCCTACCGCGGCGGCAGTTTCCGGATTGACATCAAATATACCAACCATATCCGCGTTTTCACTGGCTTTATACAGGCGGGCATGATGCTGCCCCAGCGCGCCGACGCCGATAACACCGACTTTCAATTTATCCATTTTTACTGAAAGATCCCGGCTTCACAACACGCGTTCAATGGTAATTTCCGGATCAATTTCTTCCCGGAGAATACGTTCCAGACCACTCTTGATGGTCATGGTCGCATGCGGGCATCCGCCGCAGGCACCACGCAGACGGAGCTGAACACATTTTCCATCAATATTGACAATTTCCAAATCTCCGCCATCGGCTTGAAGATGAACCCGGAGTTCCTCAAGTCTGGCGCGGATTTTTTCATGCAATTCGTTCATATGGCAATCCTCCTTATTTATGTTAATGAATAAACTACACATACTAACTATACCTCCAATCTGCCATTTTACAAGTTCAAAACCGTAAAAATAGTACTTTTATCTGCTTCATTGCCGCCGCATTCTGAATTATTTCCGGAAAAAACGTCTGCCATTCAAAGGCAAATGGCGTTTTACCATCCGGTTAAAATAACATATAACTGCAATTTTTGCGGCAGGACTGATGAAATGAAAGTTCACTTTTTCTGCCGGGAATAAAAATAGTTGAAAAAAAAATCCGCTATTATGCTTGCTTTTTCTTTTTATGCTGTTATTGTAAGCATTGAGGGGGCGAAAACCCGGAATCGACAACATGACTCGAAAGGGTCTGAATAAAGAAGAGAAGGAGGATCGTTAAAATGGTTACAGGAATTGTTTTGGTCAATGTCGAACGTCCCATGCTCCATCAGGTCATCGAA
>CASECL010000062.1 GCA_949286445.1 uncultured bacterium
CAGCCAGCCTACGTCCACCCTGGCCGGGACAAAGAAGTATTCTCCGGCGCATCCGACCCAGCATCCGGAACGCCCGGTAACCACCTTGGCATTGGAAATCGGCAGTAATTTGCTGCCATTGATGCGCACCCCGGGTGAATAAGTAATCATCCCCTCCCCTGACTTATGCCGCAGCAGAACCGCTTCAGAGCTTTCTCCGCGGATATAAAGCAGTTTCCCATTCCGGGTGAAGCGTTCAAAGCCGATCAGACAGTGAAAAAACTCTGCCGCCCCCTCGGAATTCAGCAATATATTTGCGCCATCCGGTTCCCCGTTAACGGCAAGAAAGCGGATAATCTGCTGATCCTGCAGACTGAAATCGGACAACCGGACCAGCACGGTCAGGGTTTTATCAAAATATAATTGCTGAAGATTGCTTTTATTGCCGAGATATTCGCGTTCACGGGTATGGATTTTCACCGAAAAAACCGCGTTTTCCCATTTGCTTGGAACATGAGGAAATACTGAATTAGCTTCAATAGTAAGATAACTTTTGTAATTATCCCGGTTATTGCCACCAAGTTTGGACAACGGCTCGTAACGCAATCCAGCATATTTGGACTGCTCCTCCACCTCCGGCACCCAGGGGGTGGAATATTTGGAATAATACATAATCAAAGCTACCGCATGCTCACAAAGTGCGGTACTCCGGTCATGACAGGTGCATTCACACTCCGGCACCTCCCCCGGGTGCAGAGTCAACTCATATGTCGTACCTCCGGCAGACACCGCCAACGCAGAAACAGTATTCACCCCGGAACGGTAAACGCATTTTATTGCCTGATGCTTGAGCAGCTGTTTTGCTGCTTTGAGCTTGTCTTCGCTGGAATACTCCAGCAGTCTTTCTTCAAATGTCTTACTCTTCTGTGCCATAAACAAAGTTCACCTTTCCAAAGATCCTGCCTCATCCCCCGTCGAAGGCGGTGCGTAAAACCTCTGAACAACGCACCAGTCCAATTCCCCGCGGAACATCATCCCTCCCCGGGACGGCTCCTGTCTATCCCCCTTCAATATTTTTTCTGCGATACGCAATACCCACCGACAAACAACAGTATGTACCGCCGCTGCGTCCGGAAAAATTTCTCTCCGGCAATATCTCTTCCGTCCCCCTCCGCAAAACAGCATCACATCCGGTTTATCCAGCCGGAAACCATCATGGCCGGGAATCAAAACTGCTGCTGGGTTTTACCGCATCAGTCTTGACCTCAACTGACGTCACCGCACCGCCCGTCAATTTTTTCAAACGCTCCTTTTTCGCCAGAAACAGCGCATTGATAACCACTTCGTAACGATCCACTGTTTCGGTGCGCAGGGTGGTATTTTTTCCGAAAGTATCAGTGTAAATCAAACCTCCGTCAGCAGTAAGATTTTGACTCTGTACCGGCTGAGGCGGGGCTGACACTCCGTCACTTTCCGTGTAGCTTACCCCCACTTTGCGTTTGGAGACCTTGACTATTTCAACCGCGTCGGCACCGTACTCCGCCGCCTTTTCCTCCAGCTTTTCCCGCATATCGACCATGGTGTAATCTTCCGGAGCAGTAAGCACCGCCCGTCCCAATACGCCGTAAACATCTGCCGGAACCAGATCGGAAGAATCAAAAACCGCTACGGTACCCACCTCCTCCGGAGGCAGTTTCTGGCCGACATACTCCACATTCATGCATCCGGCTGAAGCCGCCAGCAGAAATGCCAGTCCGGCGGCTCCGGCCAAAAAACGGCCCAATTCATACTGTCTGAAAAACATGGACAATGTATTCATAACTATGTACACCATTTGAATAAACATAAAAATCGAAAATATCACCAATAAGATATCATCTCAAAAGCAATTTTTCAAGTCTTAAAACGCCTGGCATCGCTTTTTTCCAGATATTTTTTCCTTCCTCCCGGACTACCGTGCAGCTTTTGCCGCAGACAATCCTGATGACGCCGTCTGCATCGCATCCAGCTTCTTCAGTTCTTCCACATAATCGCCAGTAATATTGAGTGTTTCCTCCAGCTGAATGTCATCCGGACGGGTTCCGTGTTTTCCGGCGGCATCACGGCGGACCACGTTTTCAATTGCATCTTCATCCCCGGCACTTTCCCCTCCGGAAAGTTTTTTCTGCTTCAGATACTCCCGGTAACGCTCTTCCTCATTAAGTGAAATCCGGTTCTTCTCCTTCTGTTCACGGAGGTAATCCATTTCCCGGCGGAGACGCTTGAATTTCTCTGATGCCGCCACTCTGGCCTCCGAGCGGCCGCGCAGCCTGGAAGCAATCTCTTCAAGCCGGGGCTGATAAACTGCGTAATCCAACGCCGGTATAGTATCCCACGGCAGCGAGAAAGTGCCATATTTTTCCCCTATCTCCATTACCTCGGTAAGCGACGGCAGCTGAATATCCGGCTTGATGCCCAGCTGCTGGACGCTTTCGCCATTGATCCGGTAAAACATTGCGCTTTCATATTTCAAGCTGCCGGCAGGGAAACCGCGGGTAATATAACGCAGAACACGTTCCAGCTGAATAACATCAAGAACCGTTCCCTTGCCGAAAGTGCGGCTGTCTCCCACCACCAGAGCCCGTTTGCTGTCCCGCAATGCTCCGGAAACAATTTCCGAAGCCGACGCAGAAAGTTTGCTGGTCATCACCACCAGCGGACCGGAATAACGTATGGAAGCATCTTCGTCATACTGCCCCATAATGCGCTGTGAACCGCTGCGGATCTGAACCACAGGACCGGTAGTCAGGAACAACCCGGTAAGACTGATTGCTTCCGGCAGACTTCCCCCCCCGTTGCCTCTCAGGTCAAGAATTACCGCGTCAACCTTTTCTGCATTGAATTTATCCAATATCGCCGCCACATCCCGGGTACAGCTTTTGTAATTGCTGTCCCCCTGGCGCATAGCTTCAAAGTCCATGTAAAAACTCGGCAGTGAAATAATGCCGATTTTCAATGTTCCCTCCGGACGCTTCAATTCGCGCACCTCGCCCTTGGCCTCACTGTCTTTGAGTACAACTTTGGCACGCACCAGCGTCACATTTTCCGGAACCGCGTTCCGCCCCCTTGCGCCGGGGAGGATAGTCAAAGTCACCGGGGTATTTTCCGGTCCGCGGATAAGTTTAACCGCATTGGTAACCGACATATCCACCACATCCACCGGAGCCGAGTTTTCCTGTGCCACGGCAATAATGCGGTCTTCGGCATGAATTTTCCCGCTCCGGTCCGCCGGCCCGCCGGGAACAACATCCACCACCTTGATGAAACCGTCATCACTGGTCAGAGTAGCTCCGATGCCGATCAGAGAAAGTTTCATGCTGATTTCAAAATCTTCATCCAGCTTCGGAGGATAATAACTTGAATGCGGACCGAAAACCTGAGCCGCCGCAGTCAGATATATCCCAAGTATATCCATCCGGTCCTGCTGATCAATGCTGTTCTGAATATCACGGAGACGTTTCAGCACCTTCTCTTCCGGTGTCTGCGATTCCCAGAGTTTGCGGACCGCGGCGGTCTCATCACCGTCTTTTTTGCCTGAATTTTCATTCAACGTGCGTTTTAGCAGGCGGTAATAAAGCACATCACTTTTTAATTTCAGCCGCCAGAGTTCCTTGAGTTCGGCAATATTCTTTGCCCGCGGCTCCTTGCGGCGGTCGGGAACAATATACTCATCGGCGGTAAAATCCAGCTTTTGTTTGAAAAGCTCAATGGCAAATTCATGATACTCCGAAAAACGTTTCCGGTAAAGATCGTATATTTCAAACGCGATATCCGCCCGTCCCAGAATTATTTCAGAAGCAATGCTGCTTTTTTCCGGCTCAAATGCGGCCAGATCCTCCTGGGTAAAATAATATTTCTGCCCGTCCAGCATCTTGATATATTCATCAAATATCATCGGAGACAACGAGGAATCAAAAACTCTTTTCCGGTAATGATTATTGGCCAGCAGTTTTCCGGTAATACTGGTGATCATTTTAAGTTTTTCCGCATCACGGGTCGATACTGCGGCACTTTGTACTACGCCCTCTATCCCGGAAACGGGAAGCAGCAGAGCAGACAACAGCAAAAGCAATAAGATATTACGCAGTTTTCTGAACATATTTACTGTATTCCATGTTAGACTGTTTTCATTTCAGTTCAGCAGCAGATCTGCCGTCTGCCGGACAGCTGATCCGTTTCCGTGCCTGGCAACACCCAAACGGGTGTCATTCATTGAATAATATTTTTCCGTTTCCCTCTCCCGCCGGTGATTTTTCATCCCGGCTTACACGGTTTTCCTGCCTCCCGGGCGGCAAACACTCCCCCCCCGCAGGCAAAATTATTTCAGATCTTTTTTCAACACTTCGGCAACCTGACTGGCAAAAGCCTCCATTCCGGCCACGCTCGGGTGATCCGACTTTTTCTCAATATTCTGCAAATCAATGCAACTTATACGGTAATGACGGCAGATTTCATGCACCGAATCATTTATCTCCGGCGACAATTCCGAATTTAAAATAAAATATATTTTAGCCCGGGGGTAATTTTTCAGCAGATCATGGCAGAGTTTTGCCATTGCCGGACGGAAAGAATACAAGTCCTCACGGCTCCAGTCCGAATATTTATATTCACCGATCGGAGACTTGGCCCAGCAGTCATTTGTGCCTCCGCACACCAGTATAATATCCGGATTGCCCAGCCGCCCGCTGCGATTGACAAAAGAGCGGTCACTGTAATCGGCCCTGCCGTATCCCGTATTGCAGATGGTAGAACCTGACCAGGAATCATTTTTCTCCAGCTTCCCGTTCAGCATGGTAATCAGGC